>JASHZK010000168.1 GCA_030042575.1 Acidimicrobiales bacterium | reverse complement strand
CTGGGGGCGAAGCGTATCGTCATCGATCCTCTGGACGAGTCCTGTATCCAGCCTTCCTCGGTGGACCTCCACGTGGACCGTTTCTTCCGCCTCTTCCGTAACCACTCCATGCGGGTCATCGACGTCCGAGAGGACCTGGAGGACCTGACCGAGCTCGTCGAGGTGCCCGCCGGGGATGCGCTGATCCTCCATCCAGGGGAGTTCGTCCTCGGCTCCACCCTGGAACGGGTCAGCCTGCCCGACGACCTGGTGGCCCGCCTCGAGGGGAAGTCTTCCCTCGGCCGCCTGGGGCTTCTCATCCACTCCACTGCCGGATTCGTCGACGCCGGCTGGGACGGCCATTTGACCCTGGAGCTCTCCAACGTTGCCAACCTACCCATCACCGTCTACCCGGGTATGAAGATCGGGCAGATCAGCTTCCTGCGGATGTCGACGTCCGCCGAGCATCCCTATGGCTCGGCCGGTCTCGGCTCGAAGTACCAGGGTCAGCGCGGTCCCACACCGAGCCGGTACTTCGAGAACTTCCGCACCTGAGCGGGAACCACCTGGGGAGGATGGTTTGACAGTCAGAATCGTCATCGGAATGGCGTTGACGGCGGCGAGCCTCGCCATCGCCGGCCGCCGGTTCCTCTATCTGTTCCGGCTGGTGAGGGCCGGCCGTTCCGATCCGCAGCGCTTCGGCGGCATCCCCGGCCGGATCTGGGCAGAGCTCGTCGAGGTGGGCGGCCAGAAGAAGCTGTTCAAGCGGACCATTCCCGGCCTGGCCCACGCCCTCACCTTCTGGGGATTCACAATCCTCCTGCTCACCATCATCGAGACCTACGGGGAGATCTTCGACAAGAAGTTCGCCATACCTGGCATCGGCCGCTCGCCCGTGCTCGGGTTCATCGAGGACCTGTTCATCGTGGCCGTGCTCGTATCCCTCGCCACCTTTGCCATCATCCGCCTGGTCAGTTCCCCTGCTCGCCGCCAGCGGGCCTCACGTTTCTACGGATCGCATCTTGACGCCGCCTGGGTGACGCTCATGCTGATCGCCGGCGTCATGGTCACCCTTCTCGGCTTGCGGGCGGCTCAGATCCGTACGGGCGACTTCCCGTACGACCACAGCCCCTGGCCCTTCGCCTCGCACCTCCTCGCCCACCTCTACAACGCCGCCAGTCCAGGTGCGGCGCTCAATGTGGAGACGACGCTGCTCCTCATCAACGTCGGCATCATCATGAGCTTCCTGGTCTTCATCTCCTATTCGAAACACCTGCACATCGTTTTCGCCCCCCTCAACGTGGCCACCTCCCGGCGGCCGAGGGCGCTCGGACCTCTGTACTCCACCCCCGACATGGACATGGAGAACATCTCTGAGGACGCGGTGTTCGGCGCGGGTCACATCGAGGACCTGAGCTGGAAGCAGCTTCTCGACACCTTCACGTGCACCGAGTGCGGGCGGTGCCAGGACGCCTGCCCGGCCTGGAACACGGGCAAGCCGCTCAACCCCAAACTGCTGATCATGGGACTACGCGACCGCTTGTTGTCGGACGGGCCCATGCTGGTCGGCCAGGCGGAGAAGCCGTCCGAGCGCCCCACCCTGGTGCCTCAGACCATCGAGTCAGACGTGCTGTGGTCCTGTCTCACCTGCGGTGCCTGCGTGGAGCAGTGCCCGGTGGACATCGAGCACGTCGACACCATCGTCGACATGCGGCGCTACGAGGTTCTCATGGAGTCGCGCTTCCCCACCGAAGCCGGGCTCATGCTCCGCAACCTGGAGAATCAGGGCGACCCCTGGGGGCTGGGGGCGGCCAAGCGCACCGACTGGACCGAGGGTCTCGACTTCGAGGTGCCGGTCGTCGAGAGCAGTGTTCCCGACGACATCGAGTACCTGTACTGGGTCGGGTGCGCCGGGGCTCTCGACGAGCGGGCTCGCAAGGCCACCCAGGCCACCGCCCGTCTATTGCACCGGGCCGGGGTGCGCTTCGCCATCCTCGGTCCCCGGGAGTCCTGCACCGGCGATCCGGCCCGGCGGCTGGGCAACGAATACCTCTACCAGGAGTTGGGACGGGCCAACATCTCCACCCTCAACGAGGCCGGCGCCAAGAAGGTGGTCGCCTCTTGCCCGCACTGCTTCAACTCCCTGGCCCGGGAGTACCCCGACCTGGGCGGCGACTTCGAGGTGATCCACCACTCCCAGCTGCTCAGCCACCTGGTGGCCGAAGGCCGTCTGGCCCCGGGTTCGCTCGACACCACGGTGACCTACCACGACCCCTGCTACCTGGGCCGGCACAACCGGGTGTTCGACGAGCCTCGCTCAGTGCTCGACGCCATAGAGGGTGTGACGCAGATCGAGATGCGACGTTGTCGGGAGAAGAGCTTCTGCTGCGGAGCAGGCGGGGCCCGCATGTGGATGGAGGAGACCATCGGCAAGCGGGTCAACATGGAGCGCACCGAGGAGGCCCTCGGCACCGGTGCCGAGGTGGTCTCGACCGCCTGCCCGTACTGCCTCATCATGCTGGACGACGCCGTGCGGGCCCACCAGCGCGAGGACGAGGTGAAGGTTCTCGACCTGTCACAGGTGGTCGAACGGTCGCTCAGCTCACCCCAGCCGCAAAGGCAGGCGAACTCCGCCACCGCGGCCGAGGAGCCGGTCCGCTGACTGCACCTTCAGGCGTTGGCGCTAATGGGCGGCCCTGGCGTCGGCGTCGCGGATGCGACGGGCCATGGCCGACAGGAGCTTGTTGGCCAAGGTGGGCATCTCGTCGAGCAAGCCGTTGAACCGGCGCTGGTCGAGCACCAGGAGCGTCATGTCGGTGTCGGAGGTGACGGTGGCCGACCGGGGCTTGCGGTCGAGCAGGGACAGTTCTCCGAAGTAATTGCCGGGGCCCAAGGTGGCCATCTTGCGTCCGCCTTGGCGCACCGAGGCCGTCCCCTCGGTGATGAAGAAGAATTCCCGTCCCACGGTGCCCTCCTCGACCAGGACCCGCCCGGCCGGAACGGTGACCTCTTCCACTTGCCGCCTGATGCTCCTGAGCTGTCCGGCCGAGCACGCTGAGAACAGCCAGATGTCGCCCAGGTCGAGTTCACGTTGTCTCGCCATGAGCCAGAAGGCTAGTCACTGGTCTCAATTTCTGCTGACGCCGAGTGCACAGCGGCGCGCTACCCTTTTCCGATGCCCAGAGGCACCGGCCCCGACAGTCTCGATGGGGGGACCCCACCGAAGCTGAGCTTGTGGCAACGCTTGCTCGTCGGCATGCCCAGGTTGAAGCGGTCCGGGGGGAAGCCACCCCTCCTCGACCGGCTGAAGAGCGCCCTCCTGAAGCCGGCCGACCCCAACGCCCCTCCCCCCAAAGGTGCCTATGAGCTCAAAGGCGAGGAGCTCGAGGTCGAGGCCAGAGGACTCAACGACAAAGAGCGCGTCATCGGGCTGTTCGCCGCCCCTGTGGCGTCTGCCATCGGGTTCGTGGTCGTGCACATCCTGGTGGTGAACGATCCTCCGGCTCGCCTGGCCAACGGTGCAGTCGACAAGCTCTACGTGAACCCTACGGACTACTACGACCTGTTCTTGGTGCTCATCGTCCTCTCCATGGTCATGCTCATCACGGCCATGCTCCGCAAGCGCCTCTATCTGGGCATGGTCACGGCCCTCTACGGCCTGACCATCTTCAACATGCACTATTGGGGTTTTGGCGTTCCCTTCGTCATGGTCGGTGCCTGGTACCTGGTGCGGGCCTACCGCCTGAACCGGAACCTGAAAGAGGCCGTGGCCGGGGGGCCGGTCAGCGGCATCCGAGTGGCCAACAAGCGCTACACGCCTCCGGTGGCTCCCAAGCAACTACCGACCGCCAAGAGCAAGCGGACGCGGCGAGCCGGCTGATTCCGTCGGCCGAACCGGTCCACGGCGGCGGTGTCCCACGGCGATCAGGCCGGTCAAGACCAGCGGCACGGCCAGCAACACGGTGGGGAGGACGAACACCGTTTCCGAGACCCGCTCGCTGGCCACCTGTCCGACGGTGGCGATCAAGGGCGGGTCACCGGGGGCGGCCACGATGCGGAGTGTGGACCCTGGGGCATCGAGTGCGGTTCCGGGAATGACTTCGCCATACCGGTGACCATCGAAGGTGAAGGTCCCCGTGCACCGGTAGCCGGCGGCGTTGCTTCCACTCCCTCCCAGTAGGCCGAGGCAGCCGGTCACCGTGGCTCGGACGGTGACACCATGGAGGCGAAGGGCAGTGATCTGGGCATTTCTGTGGGCGCCAGA
>JASHZK010000167.1 GCA_030042575.1 Acidimicrobiales bacterium | reverse complement strand
TGGTGAGCCCCGGGGACACGCGCTCGCGGGCCGTCGGGACCCACGTCGCAGCGAAGGACCGGGGCTGAGGCGGAGTCGGTCACGGCATGGGCGGCGACGGGACGCCACCGAGCACCGCCCGGGCGTCGGTGGACCGGACGTCGGTGGACCGGGCCTGCCTGCCGGACGGTGGGAGCCGTCATGCCGGCCCCACGGCGAGAAGAAGCGAACACACGTTCGTCATCCGCCTTATCAGAACACGAACAGGTGTTCGTGTCAAGGGGCGCCTTGCACCACGACCGGAGACCGGCCCTGGCGCCCGGAGTCCTCACCCACGTCATGGGGGAAGGCTCGCGCCCGGGTGTGACACACACCGGGGTGGGCGCGTCACGGGGTTGCTGTGACGGCGAACGGGTGTTTGCCTCCGAAGCCGGGACCCGTTACCCTGGTCGAACTGGTGTTCGTGAGGACGACGCCACCGGCCCGGGCGGCGGGCCGGCCCCGAAGCGAGGAGCTCCGACCATGGCCGAGGCCCTGACGGGCAAGCGACAGCAGATCCTCGAGTGCATCGCCGCCAGCCTCCGGGAGCGGGGCTATCCGCCGTCGGTGCGCGAGATCGGGGAGGCGGTGGGACTCACCTCTTCTTCGACGGTGCACGCCCATCTGGCCGTGCTCCAGCGCCAGGGGTACCTGCGCCGCGACCCCACCAAACCGCGGGCCATCGAGGTGCGCTACGACCCGTCGTCGAAAGCGGCCATGGCGGCCAGGCCGACCCGTACGGTGCCGCTCGTGGGCGAGGTGGCGGCCGGCGCCGGGGTGCTGGCCAGCGAGAACGTGGAGGAGCTCCTGCCCCTCCCCGAGGACTTCACCGGGACGGGATCGCTGTTCATGCTGCGGGTACGCGGCGACTCGATGATCGACGCCGGCATCCTCCACGGCGACTACGTCGTGGTCCGTCAGCAGCCGGTGGCCGACAACGGCGACGTCGTGGTGGCGGGGCTGCCCGGTGAGGAGGCCACGGTGAAGACGTTCTCCCGGCGCCGCGGACGGGTGGTGCTCACGCCGGCCAACCCCACCATGTCCCCCATGGACTTCGACCCGGCCCAGGTGACGATCTACGGCAAGGTCGTGACGGTGTTGCGCCGCTTGTGATCGCCGGCACGAGCATCTCGCCCGTGCCGATAGCCTGCCCATTGCCGCCGCGGTCGAAGGGAGGCGGATGTGAGCGACGTGCGCGACTGGAACGCCAAGGTCATCGAGGAGTTCCGAGCCAACGAAGGCAGAGTCGGAGGTCCGTTCCAAGGGGCACCCATCCTCCTGCTGCACACCACCGGAGCCAGGACGGGGAACGAACGGGTCAACCCGATGATGTACCTCGACCTCGACGGCCGCCGTTACGTGTTCGACTCCAAGGGAGGCTCCGATGTCGATCCCGACTGGTACCGCAACCTCGTCGCCCATCCCGAGGTGGAGGTGGAGGTGGATACCGAGACCTACCCGGCCACTGCCACCCCGATATCGGGCCTCGACCGGGATCGCATCTACGCAGAGCAGGCGCGCCGCTTTCCCGGTTTCGCCGAGTACCGGCAAAAGACGTCACGGGTCATCCCGGTGGTCGAGCTCGCCCGCCGAAGCTGACCGCTCCCGTGGACGCCGCCACCTACCTCGGGCACGTGGGCGCCGACGGCGCCCGCGCCCTGGCCGCGGGCCGGGAGCAGCTGGATGCCCCGGTGCCCAGCTGCCCGGCGTGGACCGTGGCCGAGCTCCTGGCCCATGTGGGACGAGTGCACCGCTGGGTGGAGGAGATGGTGCGCACCGGGGCCACGCGACGCGGACGGTTCCCCGATCCGCCGCCACCAGAGCAACTGCCCGACTGGTACGAGGAAGGGCTGGCCCTGCTGACAGGGACCCTCGAGCAGGTGGACCCCGACGACATGGTGTGGAACTGGATGGCCTTGGCCCCGGCGCCCGCCCGCTTCTGGCCTCGGCGCATGGCGCACGAGACGGCCGTCCACCGGTGGGACGCCGAGAACGCCGTAGCCGACCCACGCCCGTTCGACCAGGAACTCGCTCTGGACGGCATCGAGGAATACCTCGACATCGTCTCTTTCGTCTTGGAGAAGGAGGCGCCGGTGCACACCCTGTCGGGCACCCTCGGCCTACAGGCGACGGACACGTCTTTCGCCCGTACCCTCACGTTGAGCCCCACCAACATCGGGCGGGCCCACGGGCTCGACCCCCCGCAGGCCACGGTGCGAGCCTCCACCTCCGACCTCCTGCTGTGGATGTGCGGCCGGCGTGCCGTCGGCCAGGGCACCGTCGAGGTCGTGGGCGACCCCTCGGTCCCCGAACGCTGGTCGGCGATCCATTTCGAGTGAGGCTCTTCGTGGCACCCCAGCGGTGGGAACCAGGCTCAGCGGTCCTGGACCAACCCGAGGACGTTGCCGTCGGGGTCGGTGAAGCTGGCCACCAAGCGACCGCCACCGACCTCGTGGGGGGGCTCCGTGACCGTGGCACCAGCGGCCGTCACCTCGGTCAGCTTCGCCGCCAGGTCGGTCACGTCCCAGTAGGCCACGGGAGAAGTCATGCCCTGCGGTCCGCCACCCGGCACCAGACCGATGTGCTGGCCGGCGACGTCGTAGCCGACGTAGTAGGACGAGTCGTGTTGTGGCGGTGACCCGAGCAGGGCGCTGTACACCGCCTTCGACTTCTCCAGGTCGGACACGGGATGGAGCACGATCTTTATCCCCTCGGTGGAAGAGCCGGTCACGGTAACTCCAAAAGGTCGGGGGTCGCATCGACCCGGTGTTCGTCTCGTCAGGGACACGACGATACAGAGGCAGAGGATGTGACCGCCCTCGAGCTGGTCCGTCAGACCCCTCTCGGTCGCCCGGACCGGCCGATCGTCGAAGTGGTGGCGACTGCGGACCAGGAGTAAGGCTGGGCCCATGGCCGAGGCACCGAGGGGCCTGCCGCCCCCCGCCAGCGACACGCCCACGAAATTCCAGCGTCGCATCGCCCGACTGGCCGAGCTGGTCACGGGGAGGATGGCGAGCTGGGCCGGAGTGGTCTTCTGGCTGGCCGTGGTGGGTGTAGCCGTTCCCTTCGCCAACCGGCTCGGTTCGGTCGAGACCAGCCGACTGACCGAGTTCCTGCCCTCTGGTGCGCAGTCGACCCGTGCCCTCGAGCTCGACCGCGCCTTCCCCTCGGGGCGCTCGCTGTCGGCCGAGGTGGTCTTCTACCGGGCTTCGGGGCTCACGCCTGCCGACCTGTCCCTGGCCGCCCACGACTCCCGGCGCTTGGTCGCCGAGCTGGCGTCGGCGGTGGGAACCCCGTCGGGCCTGGTCGAGGCCTCCGACGGAAAAGCCGCCGTCGTCACCGTCCCCGTTCCGGGGGACGAGAACGCCGTCGACCGCACTGTGAGCGAGGTCCGCGCTGTGGTGGGAAACGGCGGACAGGGGCTCGAGATCCGCGTCACCGGGGAAGCGGCCATTCAAGCCGACCTGTTCAATTCCTTCTCGGGGGCCGACACCTTCCTGCTGGTGGCCACGGCCATCTTGGTGGCGGTCCTGTTGGCGGGCACCTATCGCAGCCCGGTGTTGTGGCTCGTCCCCTTGATGTCCGTGGGGATCGCCGAGGCGGTGGCCCAAGCCGCTGTGTACGGGCTGGCCCGAGGCGGCCTCACCGTGAACGGCCAGAGCGCCGCCCTCGTGACCGTGATCGTCTTCGGCGCCGGCACCGATTACGCCCTGCTGCTCACCGCCCGCTACCGCGAAGAGCTGCGCCACTATCCCCGCCATCAACTGGCCATGTTGGTGGCCTGGCGCCGGTCGGCGCCGGCCATCGTCGCCTCCTCCCTGACCGTGTCGGCCGCCCTGGCCTGCCTGCTTCCCGCTCGTCTCAACCTGACCGCCGACTTCGGCGCCGTGGGCATCGTGGGTGTGCTGTCGGCGGTGGTGGTGCTGCTCGGCGCCTATCCTGCGCTGCTCTTGGTCATGGGCCGCGGCGTGTTCTGGCCGGCCGTGCCCCGCCACGCCCCGGGCTTCGTCCAGCGGGGACCCTGGGCCTGGCTGGGCCGCGTGGTGAGCCGAGGCAATCGGCCCGTGTGGATCTCGGGACTGGTGCTCCTCGGCTTCGCCGGGGTCGGGCTGTTCACGGTCGACACCAACGTCTCGTCGATCAGCGAGTTGCCGTCCACGGCGCCATCGGTGCAGGGCTACGACCTGCTCACCGGGAACTTCCCCGCCGGTGAGGTGTCCCCCGTCGACGTCGTGGTGACCGACGCCCGCTACCTCGGCGCCACCCGCGGTGCACTGGCCCGCCTGCCGGTGACAGCGGCGCTGGGGCCGGTACAACGGGCCGGGAACATGGCCGACTTCGACCTCGTGCTGGCCGTAAGCCCTACGGGGAACAAAGGCTTCGCCGCCGTGCGCCAGATACGTCGGGCGGCGGCGGAGGTGGCCGGGGACCACGTGGTCGTGGGGGGTGAGACAGCCGAGGACCTCGACACCGCCGTCGCCTCCCACCACGACATCGTGATCATCGTCCCCAGCGTGTTGGCCGTGGTCCTGTTCGTGCTGTGGCTCGTGCTTCGCGCCCTGCTGGGTCCGGTGCTGGTGGTGGTGACGGTGATCGTCACCTTCGGGGCTGCCCTCGGCCTCACCTCGGCGCTGTTCGTGCCCCTGCTCCACCTGCCGGGCACCGATCCCACCGTGCCCATCTTGACCTTCGTGTTCCTGGTGGCGTTGGGCACCGACTACAACATCTTCCTGCTCACCCGCATGCGTGAAGAGGTCCTCCGCCGGGGTTCGACCGCCGGTGTCGACACCGGGGTGGCCACCACGGGCGGAGTGCTCACCTCGGCCGGCGTGGTGCTGGCGGGCACCTTCGCCGTCCTGGCCGTCTTGCCCGTGGTGGCCTCACGGGAGATCGGCATCGTGGTGGCCCTGGGCGTGCTGGCCGACACCTTCCTGGTGCGGACGGTGCTGGTGCCCATGCTGGCTGCCGACCTGGGTCGACGCTTCTGGTGGCCGACCCCTGTCGGACGCAAACGCGACGAACGGAACCGGGCACCGAGCCCGGGTTCAGCCGAGCAGGGCTAACGCCTTTTCGTATTCGGCCTTGTCCCTGGGGGTGCGCAGGTCGGCCGAGGCGAAGGTGGCCACCACCATGCCCTGCTCGTCGATCACGAAGCTGTGTCGGTTGGCGCAACCGAGCTGCTCGTTGAACACCCCGTAGGCCTTCGCCACTGCGCCATGGGGCCAGAAATCCGACAAGACCGGGAAGCCGAAGCCCTCTTCCTCGGCCCACTTGCGCTGAGAGTGCACCGAGTCGCACGAACAAGCCAGCACCTG
>JASHZK010000166.1 GCA_030042575.1 Acidimicrobiales bacterium | reverse complement strand
CCGTCGAGCCCTGGGCGCCGGTCGCGCCCTGCGAGCCCGTCACGCTGGTCACGCCTTGGGCACCGGTCGCACCTTGGGCACCCGTGACACCCTGGGGACCGGTCGCACCCTGGGCGCCGGTGAGGCCCTGGGCGCCGGTCGCACCCTTACCTCCAGACCCTGACCCGGAAGCGCCCTGGGCACCTTGGGCACCCTGGGCGCCGGTGACGCCCTGGGCACCAGTGAGACCCTGGGCGCCGGTGAGACCTTGGGCGCCGGTGGCGCCCTTAGCGCCCTGCGCGCCCTGGGCACCTTGCGCGCCCTGCGCGCCCTGTGCACCTTGCGGACCCGGCGGATAGGGCGAGTCGCTATTGGAGTCGCTGGCGAGTTGGGTATTGGAGAGATGCCCGGTCGGCGATGGGGTTGATGCAGGCCGTGCTCCAAGCCCGATGAAGTGAACCGTGCCCGCTGCCATCGCTGTGGCGCCGAGCGCGAGGGCAGCTATCTTGCGCTTCGGAGGCGTGTACCGGCCGCCCTTACGCTCCCGTTGCCGTTTCGTCATCTGCTTCCTCCGCTCCTGAACGCTCGTCAGCGCCTTGCGAAAACTTGGAGTCCCTGCGTGGTCAAGTGCACCCGTGTTTGGCCGCTACGGGTAGCCCGACAACCACCTGGTCCCCGCACCTCACGCATCGTGGTGCAGAAATGTCAGAGGGAGATCTCCGAATTGACAACTCTTGCTCAATGGAATAATCACTTACAGTGAGTAGTCCAGCTGTAAACGTGACTTAGACACCCTCAGACGCCATCTCGGCCTGGACCTCCTCCACCAGGCGTGGCAACGCAACGACCCGGGGGGGACCGAGGCGCTCGACGTGGCCGCCAAAGCCGAGCAGCCACCCGCCCTTGCCGGCCGACGTCGCCGGCGTTGAGTGGTGCGGGCCCTGACGCCCCGCGCGTACTTACATCTTGATGCTAAGATGCCGAGATGACGAAGACACGGACGACGCTCACGATCGACGAAGAGGTGCTGCGCGCCGTGAAGATCCGTGCGGCGCGGACGGGCAAGGCAGACAGTGAGGTGATCGAGGATTCCCTCAGACGCGACCTCGGCCTGGACCTCCTCGACCGGGTGTGGGAACGAAACGACCTGTCGGAGTCCGAGGCGCTCGACCTGGCCGTGAAAGCCCAGCACGCCACCCGCCCTCGCCGGCGTTGAGTGGTGCGGGCCGTTCTCGACCCGAACGTCATCATTGCCGCGCTGCTGTCTCCGACGGGATCCCCGGCCAGGGTCCTGCGAGCCTGGATCGACGGCGGCTACGAGCTCGTGCTCTCTCCTCTTCTCCTCGGAGAGCTCGAGCGGGCCCTTCGGTATCCGAAGCTGGCCGAGCGCATCACAGAGACAGAGTCCCAGGAACTCGTTGGTCTCCTTCGCCACGGAGCGAACCTTTGCGAAGACCCGAGCAACCCTGCCGTGGTGCGGTCGTCGGACCCCGACGACGATTACCTCATCACCCTCGGTGCCACCGCCCAGTCAGTGATCGTCTCGGGTGACCACCACCTCAACGCGCTCCAGGACAAGATCCCCGTCTACAGCCCCAGAGCCTTCTTGACCGTGCTCGAGGAGAGTGGATCAGCCTGAGCGACGCCGTTCAACGAGGGCAGGCCTTTGGGCCGCCAAGTGGTCCCTTGACTCGTTGAGCGTCTTCGGACGACGGCGCCGGCGCCGGCGCCGGCGCTGACCGTTAGACCCCGGTCGTAGGATGGTTCTCGATGCGGGCCGTGGTCCTCGACATGGACGAACGCAGTATCGCCGAACGCCACCGTCTCGGCCTCGACAAGCGCGACGAGATGTGGAAGGGCGTGCTGCACGTGGTCCCCCCTGCCTCCCGACGGCACCAGTCGATCGAAGCTGCGTTGCTCGTTGCCCTGTGGCCTGTTGTCCGTGGACGCGGTCTACTGGTCCAGCCAGAGACGGGAGTCTTTGCCGCCGCCGACGACTACCGCGTCCCTGACATCGTCGTCTATTCCGAGCATGTCGGGAGTGAACGAGGCATCGATGGCGCACCGGTGCTGGTCGTCGAGATCCGCTCGCCCGGCGACGAGACCTACGACAAGGTGCCCTGGTACCTGGAGCGCGGAGCCGAGGAGGTCCTGGTCGTCGACCGCGACAGCCTGGCGCTCGAGCTCCTCACGGCCGAAGGACCCGTAGTTGCGGAAGACGACGGCTGCGTCGAGCTCCGGTCCCTCGGAAGCCTCCGGATCTGCCCCGGGGACGGCACCCTGCTCGTCGACGGCACGCCGCTCGAGCTCTGACCGGCCCAGGGAGCCCCCGGCCCGTCACTGCGTGTGCAGCAGCTCCCCCGGCTTGGAGCGGGCGGCGGCCAGGGCGGGCAGGGCGGCCAGGAGGTTGGCGGCCACCAAGACGCACACCCCCAACACCACGAGCAGCCCGGCGCTCACCACCGACACCGGCACCACGCCGACGTTGAGGGCGAAGGTGTGCCACACGGCGCGCCCCAAGACGATGCCCAGAGGCACGCCGATCACCACCCCCACCACGGCCAGCGTGGTCGACTGCCACGACACGACCCCCACCAGCTGGCGGCTCACGAACCCGAGCGCCTTCAGCAGCCCGAGCTCCCGTCGGCGCCGGGCCACGCTCACCACGAGCAGATGGACCAGGGTGGCCGCCCCGAACAGCGCCAGGATGACCCCGAAGACCAGCGGGAAGTTCACCGCTTCGCCGAAGTTGACGAGCGCCGTGGGCGTCACCCGGGGTTGGACGAGCGACTTGTACTTCTTCGTGTACGAGGCGAGCGCCGCTTGGCCCGACCGGTCGGGGGCGAAGCTGGCGAGCACCCCCCCGCCGGTGTCGCTGGCGAAGAGTCCCTGCAGGCACTGGCCGTGGCTGGCGCCCGCCGGGCAGGCGGCTTGGGCGAAGCCGTTCAACGTGAAGATCGCCCCGTAGCCCAGGCTGGTGACGCCGGTGAGCACCGGGAACGACACCTCGGAGACCACGCGAAAGGAAACCGTCTTCGTGCCTCCCGTCAGGAGCGGCACGCCGACCGGAACGAGCGAGCCCAGATGGGCGCCCACCGCCGCCATCGTCTTGGCGCCCAGCCCCATCTGTCCCACGTCGTCGGGGAGATGACCGCTCACGACCGAGAAGGCCAGGGGCCCCTTGAGCGACGTCCCCGCCACCGTGCCCACGGGCTCGCCGTGGATGGTGACCGAGCTGGCGAAGCCCTCGGTCACGGCCGTGACCGAAGGGTTGTGCACCAGGCTGTTCACCAACGCGGGATCGGGCAGGCCCTTGCCGCCGCCCTGATTGGAGAAGTCGCCCTGGAAGGGCTCACCGTAGAGCTTCGGCGTACTGGTGAGGTGGGAGAGACTCGCCCCGAACACGGCGGTGCCGCACAGGGCCACGACGGCCAGGACGGTGCCGAGCAGGGCGCTTCCCACCGGTACGGAGTTGCCACCGGCCCGACGTTCGAGGCCGTGACGTACGCCGATCAGCATCGTCGGAGGTGCGCCCGCCGACGACAGCAGCCCCACGATGGTGGAGGGACGCCGGTCGAGGTCCCGGGCCTCCGGCTGCAGGCGATGGGCCGCCCGCAGCGAGGGCCATGTCCCGAGGAGGACCACGGCGACTGCCACCACGAGGGCGCCGAGGAGGAGGACAAGGGTGTCGAAGCTCAAGCCGGTGGTGATCTCAGCCGCACGAGCCTCCCCCAGTGGGGCGATGGGAGAGAGGG
>JASHZK010000165.1 GCA_030042575.1 Acidimicrobiales bacterium | reverse complement strand
AGATGCGCCGGCCAGCGCTCATCGCGGACCGGGGCCGGTAGGTCATGGCCATGGCGTCGGTCCTGGATCACGTCGGAGAAGGAGCGCCAGACGAAGGCGGCCGTCGAGGGGCGAAAGGCGATCTGACGCCTCCATAGCAATCGACCGAAGATGGAAGCCTCGCTCCATGCCCGGGCGGAGTCCTCACAGCCGAGCAGATACCCCTCCACCACCCCCGTTCGTTCGGCCACGAGGGCCGAGCCGGGTTCGGCGTCGGTGTAGTACGAGGTGAAGAGGTCTGCGTAACTCTCTGGATCCCGCCAGCTCCACTCGGGGTCGCCCATGTAGCCGGTGGCGAAACAGATGCGGCGGACGGCAGCTCGATCGTTGTGCTCGTAGGGACGGATGACGACGTCCGTCCGATGCTCGAGCTGGCTTCGCTCTGGTTCCCCCGCCATGTCGTCCCCTCGTCTCCGGGAACGAGTGTAGGCAGCCGGGACGAGGAAACGGACCAGGCCGTCGAGGGAGTCCGCAGTCTCCTTCGATGGCCTGGGCTCAGTCAGATCAGATCAGATCAGATGTCGTAGTAGAGCATGAACTCCCACGGGTGCGGGCGAAGGCGGACGGCATCGATCTCGTTGAGGCGCTTGTACTCGATCCAGGTCTCGATGATGTCGTCGGTGAACACCCCGCCCGCCTTCAAGAAGTCGTGATCCGATTCCAGGGCATCGAGGGCGGCGTCCAGCGAGGCGGGGACCTGTGGCACCCGCGCCAACTCCTCGGGCGGCAGGTCGTAGAGGTCTTTGTCGACCGGGTCGGGGGGTTCGACACGGTTGAGCACTCCGTCGAGCCCGGCCATGAGCATGGCCGAGAAGGCCAGGTACGGATTGCACGAGGGGTCGGGACAGCGGAACTCCACCCGCTTGGCCTTGGGGCTCTGGCTGTAGAGGGGGATCCGGCAGGCGGCCGAGCGATTGCGCTGGGAGTAGACCAGGTTGACCGGCGCCTCGTAGCCGGGCACCAGGCGCTTGTAGGAGTTGGTGGTCGGGGCGGCAAAGGCCAGAATGGCCGGGGCGTGCTTGAGCAGGCCCCCGATGTACCAGCGAGCGAGGTCCGAGATCCCGCCGTAGCCCTCTCCGTAGAACAGCGGCTCTCCGCCCTTCCACAGCGACTGGTGGGTGTGCATGCCCGAGCCGTTGTCCTGGAAGAGCGGCTTGGGCATGAAGGTGGCCGTGTGCCCGGCGGCCCAGGCCACGTTCTTCACCACGTACTTGTAGAGCATGAGCTTGTCGGCCATGCGCAAGAGGGTGTCGAAGCGCATGTCGATCTCGGCTTGTCCTGCCGTCCCTACTTCGTGGTGGTGGACCTCGATCTCCACGCCCAGGCGCTCGAGGGTCAGGATCATCTCGGAGCGCAGGTTCTGGAAGTGGTCCATGGGCGGCACCGGGAAGTAACCCTCCTTGTACCGAGGCTTGAAGCCCAGGTTGGGTCCTTCGTCCTTGGCCGAATTCCAGATCCCTTCGATGGAGTCCACCTGGTGGAAGCTCGAGTGCTGGTCCTGGGAGAAGCGGACGTCGTCGAAGATGAAGAACTCCGCCTCGGGGCCGAAGTAGGCCGTGTCGGCCAGGCCCGTGGTGCCCAGGTAGGCCTCCGCCTTGCTGGCCACGTAACGGGGGTCTCGTGAGTACGACTCCAGGGTCACCGGGTCGCGCACGAAACAGTTGATGGCCAGGGTCTTGTGGGTGAGGAAGGGGTCGACCAGGGCCGAGTCGGGGTCGGGCACGAGGAGCATGTCCGACTCCTGGATCTCCTGGAAGCCCCGAATCGACGACCCATCGAAGCCGAAGCCGTCCTCGAACACCGAGTCGGTGAGCTCATGGGCGGGCACCGAGAAGTGCTGCATCAAGCCCGGCAGGTCAATGAACCGCAGGTCCACGATCTCGATGGCATCGTCCTTCACCAGGCGGAGCACTTCCGCCGGGGTCCGCTTCTCCACAGCTCCTCCTTGCTGTTCGGTCGGTCCCGGCCCCGGGCCCAGGCGGCCGGCCCCAAGAGCGCGGCCCCGGAGCGGCCCGGTGCACGGCCGGACACTTTTGCACGCTGCCGTTGCCGCTGCATTCACGGCGTGTGAACGCCGTGTGAACGGGAACGGCTACACTCCGGCGCCTGCGACACTGGTAGGGCCGGGTCGGCCACGAGCAGGCCCGTCCCGGCGCCGGGAGGTTCGGAAACCAGATGCGCAGCCAGCAGGAATACGTGCTCAGAACCGTGGAGGAGCGGGCCATCCGCTTCGTCCAGCTCTGGTTCACCGACGTGCTGGGCACGGCCAAGACCTTCTCCATCACGCCGGCCGAGCTGGAGAACGCCCTGGAAGAGGGCATGACCTTCGACGGCTCGGCCATCGACGGCTTCAGCCGCGTCCAGGAGTCGGACGTGCTGGCCCGGCCCGATCCCAAGACCTTCCAACTGCTGCCCTGGCACCCCCACGAGGTTCCGGTGGCCCGGGTGTTCTGCGACATCTCCAACCTGGACGGGACGCCCTTCGAGGGCTGCCCCCGCCACGTGCTGCGCCGGGCCCTCGACCGGGCCCACGAAAAGGGCTTCACCTTCTTCTCCGCCCCGGAGATCGAGTACTTCTACTTCGCCAATGCCGACCCGGCCGGCGAGCCCGTCACCCTCGACAGCGGCTCCTACTTCGAGCTCACGGCCAGCGATCTGGCCAGCGATCTTCGTAAACGGAGCGTCCTGACCTTGGAGGAGATGGGCATCCCCGTCGAGCACGCCCAGCACGAGGACGCACCCTCACAGCACGAGATCGA
>JASHZK010000164.1 GCA_030042575.1 Acidimicrobiales bacterium | reverse complement strand
CCGCCGAATTCCTGGGCCTCAAGCTGGCCGTGGGCGTGGTGGACGATCTGGAGGCGGCCATGGGGCACATCGACCGCTTCGGCTCGGGCCATTCCGAGGCCATCGTCACCGACGACGTGCGCAGCGCCGAGCGGTTCTGCCGCCAAGTCGACGCCGCCGCCGTCTTGGTCAACGCCTCGACGCGTTTCGTCGACGGTGGCGAGCTGGGACTGGGCGCCGAGATCGGCATCTCCACCCAGAAGCTCCATGCCCGCGGTCCCATGGGCCTGCACGCCCTCACCTGCGTCAAGTGGGTGGTGCGCGGCGACGGACAGGTCCGTCATTGAGGGAGGTCGGGCGAGAGAGCTCGCCTGGTCCGCTCGGGTTCCCCGAGCCGGGCCCGCCCCGCTTCGAGTCGGCGGCCGACGTCCGCCGCCGGCTGGAGGAGATCGGCTACCTGGCTGACGACGGCATCGCCGGGGTGGTTCACCTGGCCGACCGTCTGGCCAAGCCGGTGCTGGTGGAGGGGCCCGCCGGCACGGGCAAGACCGAGTTGGCCAAGTCGGTGGCCCGCATCACGAGCAGCCGTCTCATCCGCCTGCAGTGCTACGAGGGCCTCGACGAGTCCAAGGCGCTGTACGAGTGGAACTATCGCAAGCAGCTCCTGCGCATTCAGGCCCAGCAGGTGGTGGGCGACGGCGCCGGCGGGGGACCGGGGCCGGGCCAGCCGGGGCCACCCGCCTGGCGGGCCCTGGAGGAGGACATCTTCTCCGAACCGTTCCTGCTCACGCGGCCACTGCTCGAAGCCATCCGCTCGGCCGAGCCGGTCGTGCTCCTCGTGGACGAGGTCGACCGGGTCGAGCTCGAGACCGAGGCTCTGCTCCTCGAGGTCCTCTCCGAGTACCAGGTTTCGATACCCGAGCTGGGCACGGTGCGGGCCGAGCGCATCCCCATGGTGTTCCTCACCTCCAACAGCACCCGCGAGCTGTCCGAGGCCCTGAAGCGGCGCTGCTTGTACCTGCACCTCGACTACCCCACACTCGAGCGCGAGCGAGCCATCGTGCTGCGCCGGGTGCCCGGAGCCGGCCAGGAACTGGCCGACCAGGTGGCCCGTATCGTCCGGTCGCTGCGCACCTTGGAGCTCAAGAAGTACCCGTCGGTGTCGGAGACGCTGGACTGGGCCCGCACGTTGGTGGTGCTGGGGGTGGAGTCGGTGGACGCCGAGGTGGCCAAGTCCACTTTGCACGTTCTGCTCAAGTACCGAAGCGATCTCGAGCGGGCCGCCAAGGAGCTGTCGGTGGCCGAGGCGGACGGATCTGCCGGACGCGGCGGGTCGGTTCCCGGTTAGCTGTCGCCGTGCTCGACGTCCTCACCGGATTCGTGGGCGAGCTCCGGGCCGCCGGCCTGCCGGTGTCGATGACCGAGGCCGTCGACGCCGCTGAGGCCGTGCACCACGTTCCCCTCGAAGACCGCCAAGCCCTCAAGTACGCGCTGGCTTCCACCCTGGTCAAGTCCTCGGCCCACTGGAAGGCCTTCGAGACGGCCTTCGAGGTCTACTTCTCGGTGCGCACGCCCCAGTCCGCCTCCGGCCAGGGCCAGAGCGCCGAGGGGGACGGCGAGGAGCAGGGCGAAGAGGGTCAGCAGGGGACCGAAGAGGGTGCCGGATCCGGCGGGGGCGGCGGGGGGGACACGCTGTCGGCCGAGGAGCTGGCCGAGATGCTGTTCCGGGCGCTGCTCTCGGCCAACGACGCCCAGCTGTCGGCGCTGGCCCGCCGGGCGGTCAGCCGCTACGCCGGCATGGAGCCGGGCCGGCCGGTGGGCGGCACCTATTACCTGTACCGCACCCTGCGCAACCTGGATCTCGACGGCATGCTGCGGCGCCTCATGGCCAGGGCCCGGCAGGACGCAGGTGGCGAGCTCACGCCGCTGGAGGAGCGCCTGGCCCGCGACGAGTTCCAGTCCCGTCTCGACCGTCTGCGCCGTGAGCTGGAGGACGAGATCCGCCGTCGGCTGGTGGCCGATCGTGGTGCCGAGGCTCTGGCCCGCTCGTTGCGCAAGCCCTTGCCCGAGGACATCGACTTCATGCACGCCACGCGCCAGGAGCTGGCCGACCTGCGCCGGGCCATCCATCCCCTCACCCGCAAGCTGGCCGTACGCCTGGCTCGCAAGCGACGCCACGGACGGCGGGGACCCCTCGACTTCCGGTCCACGGTGCGCCACTCGCTCTCCACCGGAGGTGTGCCCGTCGATCCCAAGTTCCGCTATCCGCGTCCGGCCAAGCCCGACATCTTCGTGGTGGCCGACATCTCCGGGTCGGTGGCATCCTTCGCCCGCTTCACGCTCCATCTGGTCTACGCCATCAGCTCGCAGTTCTCCAAGGTGCGCGCTTTTGTCTTCATCGACGGCATCGACGAGGTGACCCGCTTCTTCGAGGGCGTCGAGGACGTGACCGAAGCCCTGCACCGCATCAACACCGAGGCCGACGTGGTGTGGGTGGACGGACACTCCGACTACGGCCACGCCTTCACGGTGTTCTGGGAGCGGTGGGGAGAGGAGATCACCCCCCGCACCAGCGTCTTGCTCCTGGGCGACGCCCGCAACAACTACCACGCCAGCCAGTCCTGGGTGGTCCAGGAGATGCGGCACCGGGCCCGCCACGTGTACTGGCTCAACCCCGAGCCCCACGCCTACTGGGGGACAGGGGATTCCATCTTGGGGGAGTACGCCGTGCACTGTGACGCCGTGTTCGAGTGCCGGAACCTCCGCCAGCTCGAGCACTTCGTCTCCGAGTTGGCCTGAGCCGGACGTGAGCAGATCGGTCACCTCCCTGGTGCTCATCCGCCACGGCGCCGCCCTGTGCCACGTGCACCAGGTGGTGGGCGGTCCTCTCGGGTGCACCGGGCTGTCCGACGAGGGTTTCGCCCAGGCCGAGGCGCTACGCCGGCGATTGGCCCACAGCGGTGAGCTGGCCGAGGCCGCCGCCCTCTACTCGAGCGTGCTGCCCCGAGCCCGCCAGACGGCATGGACCATCCGCCCGGCCGTGGGCGGAGGGGCGCTGGAAGTGATCGAGGACTGCGCCCTGTGCGAGCTGCACCCGGGCCAGGCCGACGGGCTCACCTGGACCCAATTCAGAGCCCGCTACGGCGAAGTCGACTGGGACGCCCATCCCGCCGACCCCATGGCTCCCGGCGGCGAGAGCTGGAACAGCTTCGTGCCCAGGGTTGCCGCCGCGCTGGGCGGGCTGGCCGAGCGTCACCGGGGCCGACGGGTCGTCGTCGTCTGCCACGGCGGCGTGATCGAGGCCGCCCTGCTCACCTTCGTCGTCGACCCCGGTGGAGAGCGGCGCCTGGGCCTGCCCACCGAATACGTCTCGATCACCGAGCTCGACACCGAGTCGCCGAGAGGTCCCTGGCGCCTGCTGCGCTACAACGACACCGGGCATCTGGGGGGTTGAGCCCCGTCGCCGCCACCGCCTGTCCGCTTTCGCCGGGACGGGCTCTCCGGTGCTCCGCCTTCGGGTGCGTGCACGGTGCCTTCACCAAAATTGTCTATTCCGAGGTCCCGGTGGCCACATGCACGATTGACCCATGGGCCAAGTGGTGCAGTCCGTGAAGGGCTGGGTCGACGACGCCGTGGGAGCCACCTACAGCGGGCTCAGCGCCGCTCGGGACGGCTTCGCCGAGCGGAGGCGTCGCCGGGGGGAGTCGGCCGCCTTCGAAGCGGCCTTCGCCCGGGCATCGTTCATAAGCGGCTGGCTGAACCGCAAGGAGGCCGAGCTGCTCTTCGAGCTGGCGTCCACGGTTCCTCCTGGACAGGACATCGTGGAGGTCGGCTCCTATCTGGGTCGGTCCACTGCCTTCCTGGCCCAGGGTGCGAGTGCCGCCGGGGTCACCGTGCACGCCGTCGACCCCTTCGACGGCGGGCAGCTCCAGCTCGTGAGTCGAGAGGAGAATTTCGACACTTCCAAGCAGTTCTGGCGCAACATGCGGGAGATCGGGGTCGCCGAACGGGTGGAGGCGCACGTGACCACCTCCACTTCGGCCGCTGCCTCCTACGTGGGCAGGCCGGTCGGCCTGTTGTTCGTCGACGGCAACCATTCGGAGAAGGCCGTCTATGCCGACGGTTCGGGCTGGGCGCCCCATCTGGCACCCCGGTGCCTGCTGGCCTTCGACGACATCGGATGGCAAGGGGTCACGAGGGGCCTGCACCGTCTTTGTGCCGATGGCGTCCTGCCGCCGATCGCCGGACGGGTGGACAAGATCGGGCTGTGCGGCCCCGCCGATCTCTGGCCCGAGCGAGTTCGCACCCTGGCCCGGGCCGGGGACCCTGCGGCGACGTCCCCGGGCCCCCTGAAGGCGTTCTTCCGCAAGCGAGTGCTTCCTGGTGCAGCCAGCGGGCCGAGTCCTCACCCGGCCGCCGATCGGGACCCGGGATGACGCGACCTCAGCGTGCTCGTCAGGCGCGCAGGAGCTCGGCCACCCGGAAGGCCAGATCGATGGACTGGCGGGCGTTGAGGCGAGGATCACACATCGTCGTGTAGCGCTCGTGGAGCTGGTCCTCGACGATGTCGCCGAAGCCGCCCAGGCACTCGGTGACGTCGTCACCGGTGAGCTCTACGTGCACGCCTCCCGGCCACGTCCCCGCTCGGCGGTGCACGGCGAAGAAGGCACGGATCTCGGCCAGGATGTCGTCGAAGCGCCGCGTCTTGCGCCCGCCGTCGCTCACGAAGGTGTTGCCGTGCATGGGGTCGCAGGCCCACACCACCGGACGGCCGTCTTTCCGCACCGCCTCGAGGATCGGTGGCAGGGCGCTCTCCACCCGGTCCGCCCCCATGCGGGTGATGAGGGTGAGGCGACCGGGAACCCGATCAGGATCCAGTCGCCGGCACAGGGCCACGACGTCCTCGGGGGTGGCCGAAGGGCCCACCTTCACCCCCAGGGGGTTGTGGATGCCCGAGACGAACTCGACATGGGCGCCGCCGAGCTGACGGGTGCGCTCTCCCACCCACAGCATGTGGGCCGAGCAGTCGTAGGGGTCGCCCGAGAGGGAGTCGATCCGGGTGAGCGCCTCCTCATAGGGCAGGATCAAAGCCTCGTGCGAGGTGAAGTACTCGACTTGGTGCAGCGAGGTCTCGGCCAGCAGGTCGATGCCGCAGGCAGCCATGAACCGAAGCGCCCGGTCGATCTCGGCCGCGATCTGCTCGTAACGGCGGCCCTCCTCGCTGGAGGCGACGAACTGCTGATTCCACTGATGGACCTGGGACAGGTCGGCGAAGCCCCCGGTGGTGAAAGCCCGCAGGAGGTTCAGGGTCGAGGCGGACTGGTGATAGGCGGCCACC
>JASHZK010000163.1 GCA_030042575.1 Acidimicrobiales bacterium | reverse complement strand
CGCCCTTGGAGGAGGCTGTGGGACGGCTGGTGGCGGTGATCCGCAGGGAGAGGCCCCAGGTGATCGTCACCTACGACGAGGACCAGCGGGGCTACCCCCATCCCGACCATCTGCGGGTGCACGAGATCTCGGTGGCCGCCTTCGAGGCCAGCAACGATCCCGGCGCCTACCCCGGGGTGGGGAGGCCGTTTTCTCCGTCCAAGCTCTATTACGTCGGCTTCTCGGGCGAGCGCGTGCTGGCCCTGCACGCCAAGTTCACCGAGTTGGGCTTGGAGTCGCCCTTCGACGAGGCCTGGCTCGAACGGGCCCGCTCTCAGCGTCGTCCCTACACCACCTGTATCGACGTGTCGGGTTACGGCGAGGTCCGGCGCCAGGCGCTTGTGGCTCATGCCACCCAGATCGACCCCGAGTCGCCGTTCTGGTTCGGGCTGCCGCCCGAGGTGGCGCGCACGGTGCACCCGGTCGACGAGTACGTGCTGGCCCGCCCGGCCCCCGATGGCGACGGCGGGACCGCCACCGGCCGTGGAACGCCGCTGGAGGACGACCTTTTCGCCGGTGTGGAGGCGGCCTCTACTCGCTAACATGCGGCGCGCGGCCGTGGGGCCGCCCCACCACGCTCCGACCAGGGAGGCGCCTCATGTCCAAGTGGCTGAGCCAGGAATGGCTCGACGAGACCAGGAAGATGGCCGAGGGCCAGCCCGATCGGCCCGGGGCGTCGGCCCGGATGCAGTACGTGGTCACCGGCGGGCCTGACGGGGACGTCGAGTACTACTGGGTCCTCGAGAACGGCAAGCTCCTCCAGAGCACGCTCGGCCACCTCGACGACGCCGAGGTGACCCTCACCACAGGCTACGAGGACTCGCTCAAGATCCAGAAGGGCGAGCTGGATGCCAATGCCGCCTTCATGCAGGGCAAGGTGAAGGTGACGGGGAACATGGCCAAGGTCATGTCGCTTCTGCCCATCACCAACTCGCCCGAGTACAAGCAGCTTCAGGCCGACATCGCCGCCATCACCGAGTTCTGAGCGCCGGCCCGCCGACGCCGGCGGGCGGCTCAGCCCGGGCGTAGGAGGTCGCGGCGCATGAGGTCGCGCAGCGGCCGGTAGCCGATCAGATGGACCTTGGCGACAGCCAATGCCGCCGCCAGCGGCCCGTTTCCCGCCAGCAGCCGGAGGTCGTCGACCCGGGCTCCCCAGTCGGGGGCGAGGGCTTCGAGCTCGGGGCTGTCGACGGCAGGATGGACGGCGACCTCGGTCACCCCCGGGCGCAGCTGGTCCAGGCCGTCGAACAGGGCCTTGCCGGCGCCGATCCCCGATGTGACGAGCAGCTCGTCGGGGAAGACCGCTCCCTCCTCGGCGGCCAGGGCCCGGAAAGGGAAGCCCACCAGCGGCTCGGTCTGTGGCCCGGAGAGGCGGATGGGGAGGCGGAACTCCATGGCCAGCTCGAGATAGACGTCGAAGAACTCCGGACGGAACTCCAGGGCTCCGAGATGGGCGTCGAGGTGGCTCACGTCGAAGCCCCACAGGATGGCTCGCTCGATCTGCGCCCGGCACTCGCGGCGCACCTCGTCGAGATCGGCGTGATCCCACAGGTCGGCCAGGGTGCGGGGGAAGCCGCCGTCACCGTCGAGCAGGGACGGGGCCTGGGTGATGGGTCCCCAGCGGTAGAGGTCGAGCTCGGCATTGAGGGTCAGGTGCACACCGACGTCGTCACCGCGGTACTCGCCGGTGGCGCCCCGGGCCCAGGGACAGGGCACCATGAGGCTGGCGCTGGTGGCCAGGCCGTGGCGCAACGACTCGTATACCCCCACGTTGGCGGCGTGGGAGAGCCCCAGGTCGTCACAGGTGATGATGAGCAGCTTGGCGTGGGCGTCGTAGCCCAGACGCTGGGCCAAGCTGTCCATGGCGCCGACGGTACACCGAGCGCCTAGCGCACTCAGGCGGCGTCGGGCTGGGCGCCGTGGCGGGCGGCGGCTGCAGTGGCCTCCAGCGCCGCTCGGGCCCGGGCTACCCCTTGGAGCCCGGTCCGCCTGGTCAGGGGGTCCATGCGCCAGTCGTCGGCGGGGCGGCCCCGGCGCCCCCGTGCTCCTCGGGTGGTCGGGTGATCGGGGGTCGGCTCGATGGCCGACGGGACGGCCGACGGATCGACCGACGGTATGAACGACGGTATGGCCATGGGCAGCGGATCCTGCATGTGGCCATGGTGCACCGTCGGTGTAACACTGCCGTCGTGCAGCAGCGCTACGGCATCACCGTGCCCTTCGACGACGTCCCGCTCTCCGAGCACAGGCGATGGTTCGAGCGCCTGGCCGAGCTCGGATACAGCGATGTCTGGACCGGGGAGGCCAACAGCGCCGACGGCTTCACGCCCCTGGCGGTGGCCGCCGGCTGCGCCCCCTCCTTGCAGCTGGGCACCGCTGTGGTCCCCGTCTACACCCGGGGCCCGGGACTGCTGGCCATGCAGGCAGCCACCATGGCCGAGCTGGCCCCCGGACGTTTCACCCTGGGGATCGGCACGTCGTCGGACATCATCGTCGAGCGTTGGAACGCCACCGCCTTCGACCGCCCCTACCAACGGGTACGCGACACGGTGCGCTTCCTGCGCCAGGCGCTCACCGGAGAGAAAGTGGACGCCGAGTACGAGACGTTCGCCGTCCACGGCTTCCGCCTGGGACGGCGGATCGAGGCCCCACCACCCATCTACGTGGCCGCCTTGCGCCCGGGGATGCTCCGTCTGGCCGGACGGGAGGCTGACGGCGCCATCGTCAATTGGCTGTCGGCCGACGACGTCTCCCGGGTCGTCCCCGAGGTCGGCTCGGGCAAGGAGGTGGTGGCCCGCATCTTCGTGTGCCCGACCGACGACACCGAACGGGCCCGCTTCGTGGGGCGGATGGCCATCGCCGCTTATCTGAATGTGGCGGTGTACGCCGCCTTTCACGAGTGGTTGGGGCGGGGCCCGTTGCTCGAAGGGATGTGGGAGGCCTGGAAGGCGGGCGACCGGAAGGCGGCCGTCTCCGCCATACCGGCTGAGGTCGTCGACGCTCTGGTCGTGCACGGCTCGGGCGAGGAGTGCCGACGGCACGTGGCCCGCTACGTGGAGCACGGAGTGACCGTGCCCGTGCTGGCCGTCCTTCCCGGTGGCCACGACCTCGAACGCGCCGTGGAGGAGCTGGCTCCCGGCGCCTGAACGGGTCGGTCAGCCGGCCAGGATCGCCGGCAGGGCCGTGTCGATGTCCCGGTGCCGGAAGGCGAAACCGGCTGCCTCGAGGGCGACCGGGTGCACTCGCTGACTGGCGAGCAGTGCCTCGTCCACCAGCCCCCGCCCGAAGACCACGCGCAGGGCGGTGGCCGGCACGGGCAGCACGGCGGGACGGTGCAGCGACCGGCCCAGGGCGGAGGTGAAGACACCGTTGGTGACCGGCTCGGGGGCGACCATGTTGACCGGACCGGCGAGCGTGTCGTGCTCGAGGAGGAAGAGGGCGGCACGCACCCAGTCCTCACCTGACACCCAGCTCGTCCACTGGCGCCCGTTTCCCAGGCGCCCACCCAGGCCGAGGCGGAACAGCGGGAGTTGGCGGGCCAGGGCTCCACCGGCGGCGGAGAGGACGATCCCCGACCGCAGGCGGACGGACCGGATGCCGGCCTCGGCGGCCGGGGCGACGGCCTGTTCCCATTGCCGGCACAAGTCGGCCAGGAAGCCGGTACCGGCGGGGCTTTCCTCATTGAGCACCTCGTCGCCCCGGTCGCCGTAGAAGCCGGTGGCCGACGCGTTGAGCAGGACGCGGGGAACGGGGTCCAAACGAGCCAAGGTGCGGGCCAGCAGGGCGGTCGTGCCCACGCGGCTGGCGACGAGGAGCCTTCGACGCGCCGGGCTCCAGCGTCTGTCGCCGATCCCGGCTCCGGCCAGGTGCACGACACCATCGATTCGGCCCAGCCCGGCGGTGTCGATGGTGCCGGCCGGCGGGTCCCAGCTCGACTCGCCGGGTCGGGGCGTCCGGCGCACAAGGCGGACGACGTCATGGCCGCTTCCTTCCAGGGCCCGGCACAGAGCGGAGCCGATGAGCCCGCTCGAGCCGCTGACCACCACCCGCATGGCAGTGGGTATCTGTGAGGTCAGCTGTCGGCTCGGGCGTAGCGGGCACGGACCTCGGCGTCCGTCGCCCGCACCTGCGTGGCCATGAGCTCCTGCTGTTCGGTCAGCGCCTTGGCCAAGGTGGGCTCGGCCAAGGCCAGCATCCGCACGGCCAGGAGCCCGGCGTTGCGGGCACCGTTGACGGCCACGGTCGCCACCGGGACGCCCTTGGGCATCTGGACCATGGCCAGGAGCGAGTCGATCCCCCCGAGATGGCCGACGGCGATGGGGACGCCGATAACGGGCAACTGGGTGGCGGCGGCCAACACCCCGGCCAGGTGCGCTGCCCCGCCGGCACCGGCGATGACGACCTGCAGACCCCGCTCCGTCGCCCCGCGGGCGAAGTCGAGGGCGTCGTCAGGGGTGCGATGGGCAGAGAGGA
>JASHZK010000162.1 GCA_030042575.1 Acidimicrobiales bacterium | reverse complement strand
GTTCATCATCGCCGGCCTCGACACGGTGACCGACTCGCTCGACTGCATCGTCGCCTACCTGGCGCAGAACCCCGAGCACCGTCGCCACCTGGTGGAGGACGAAGCGGTCATCCCCTCGGCCGTGGAGGAGCTGTTGCGCTGGGAGAGCCCGGTGCTGGCCGTTCCCCGGGTGGCCACCGCCGACATCGAGATCGGTGGTTGCCCGATCAAGGCCGGGCAGGAGGTCATGTTGATGCTGGCCTCGGCCAACACCGACGACGCCAACCACCCGGGAGCCGACGAGGTCGACCTGGCCCGCAACCCCAACCCGCACCTCGCTTTCGGGGGCGGTGTGCACCGCTGCCTGGGATCGCACCTGGCCCGGGTGGAGCTGCGAGTGGCGCTGCGCGAGTTCCACCGCCGCATCCCCGAGTACGAGCTCGTCCCCGGCACCGTGCTCGAGTACACCACCGGTCTGCGTTCGCTCCACCATCTGCCCCTGCAGTTCCCGACAGGGGGCTGAAGCCTCTTGCGACTCGTCCTCGATGCCGAGCGGTGTCAGGGGCATGGTCGGTGCTACAGCCTGGCGCCCGACCTCTTCGAGAGCGACGACGTGGGCCACTGCGTGCTGCTCGTCGACCAGGTCCCCCGCGGGCGCGAGGGCGATGCCCGCAGTGGCGTCGACAACTGTCCCGAGCAGGCGCTGGCCCTACAGGACTGACGCCCGGTCAGCGGGCGAGGTTCGGTCCCTCGCCCGCCTCGAGGACCACCGCCCTCCCCACGGCGTCCTCCACCAGCAGCTGCTCGGTGAGGGCGTCGTCGGCCACCGCCACCGTACGTCCGGCCTGGCTCTCGGCCAGCACCAAAGCGCCCTGAGCGCCGCCCTGGCGATCGAAGGGGACGGTGTAGGCCACCACCCGGGCCGGCCCCGGCATGGAATCGTGCACGGCCACGGGCTTGGCCGCCCGGTCGAGCCGGCTCTGGAGGGTGTCGTCGGCCCGGGGGGGCTCGCCCGGAGCGTGCCGCGAGTAGATGCCCACCGCCTGTTTGGTCAAGTAGTAGCCGTTGCCGTGCACCAGGGCGTGGTCCCCGTGCCCGGCGCGCAGCCAGTCGAAGGTGTTGGCCACGCAGTGGGTGACGTAGTTGCTCCCCGGACCACCGTGGTACGGGAGCCCGCCGGTCAAGGTGAGCGGACGGGGGTCGGCGGCATCGAGGCCGAGGGCGCCGAGGGCGGCTTCGACCGAGCTCGGGAAGCACGAGTAGAGGTCGAAGGCGTCCACCTGGTCGAGGGAGATCCCGGCCATGGCGAGCGCCGAGCGGGCGCAAGCCTCGAGCGACTCGCTGCGCCCGACCGCCGGGCGGGCCGAGAGGTGCCAGACCTCGGTGGCGTCGGCCCAGCCCCGCAGGTAGACGACGTCGTCTGCTGCCGCTCCCCGTTCCCGGGCGGTCTGGGCGTCGGTGACGATGACAGCCGCGGCCATGTCCACGTCCATCACCGCGTTCACGTACTTGGGATAGGGGTGGTAGATGACCCGGTTGGCGGCGCTGACGGTGGTGAGCTCCTCGGCCGAGCGCCGGGTGGGGAACCACGAGTGGGGATTGGCGGCCGCCACCTCGTTGAAACGGGCCATGAGGGCGCCCATCGACCGGCGCACCGCCGGGAGGTCGCGGCCCGCGGCGTGGTCCAACGCGCTCTGCACGACGGCGTACATGGCGGTGGCCTGCTCGAGGCCGGCCGCCCGTTCGACGGGGTGGACGCCCAGGTCGGGCTCGAGGGGCGGCCAGGTGTCGGGCCACCCTCCGTCGCCGGGCCACTGGAGGCGTATGCCCGCTTTTTTGGCCCGCCGCCGGGTGGCCAGCGCCTCGGCTCCGGTGATGAGCACCAGGGGTCGTCGACCCGACCCGACCAGCTCGGCCGCCCGGCCCACCAGCCACTGCGGGATGTTCCCGCCCATGCCCGAGCAGCGGGCCTCGGCCCGCCCCGCCCCCAGCCGCTCGGCCAGCTCCGTCGCCGGCGCGCTGTGGCGGAGCGACAGGGAGTGGACGGCCCAGCAGTGGCTGAGGTCGGCCAGCAGCTTCTCGGCCCCCGCCGTGCCGGCGGCGCCGGCCGCCGCCCGCCGGGCGACGAGGGCCATGAGGGCGAGGGGATCGGGGGCGGTGAGGGGGTCCTCGTCGCGGTTGGTGTGCTGCCCGGCGCCGATCACCACCGGCACCCGGCTCCAGTCGGTCACCGCCGGCCGCGACCCCCCGCCACCGTCAGTCCCGGCCGGCGGCCATCTTGGCCAGGTCGGCGGCGAACGTCGTCTTGGGCCTGGCACCGCCCTTGGCGGGCCGCAACGACACGTCCACGTCGGGGGCCTCGGCCCGCAGAGCAGCCACTGTGCACCGCTCCCTCGGCCGCACGGCGAAGGGGTCGTAGTCGAAGATGCGCATGGCGTTTCGGTGGGTGATCCGGTCCACCTCGGTGTCGGGCACACCGGCCAGGTACTTCATGGCCATCTCGGGTGCGTGCGGCCAGGTCGAGTCCGAATGCGGATAGTCGCACTCCCAGGTGACCATGTCCATGTTCAGGTGATGGCGGTTCTCCACCCCGAAGGCGTCGTCGATGAAGCACGTGACGATGCGCTCCTTGAACAGTTGGCTGGGGAGCTTGTCGGCGAAGTCCTGCCCGGTCCAGGCCCGGTGGTGGGCGTAGACGTAGTCGACCCGTTCGAGGAAGTAGGGGATCCAACCGATGCCGCCCTCCGACAGGGCGATGCGCAGGGCCGGGAACTTGCGCAGCACGGGCGAGAAGAGCAGGTCGGCCGCGCACTGGATGATGTTCACCGGCTGCAGGGCGATGAGGACGTCGAAAGGTGCGTCGGGAGCGGTGATGGCCAAGGTGGAGGACGACCCGATGTGGAGGCAGACCACCGTGCCGGCGTCGGCGCACGCCGACCAGAACGGGTCCCAGTGGGGCGAGTGGAAGCTCGGCCACCCGAGCTTGGACGGGTTCTCGGAGAAGGTCACGGCGTGGCAGCCCTTGGTCGCCATGCGCCCGACCTCGTCGGCCATGAGCTCGGGATCCCAGATGGGCGGGATGGAGAGGGGGATGAAGCGGCCCGGGTAGGCCCCGCACCACGACTCCACGTGCCAGTCGTTGTAGGCCCGGAGCATGGCCAGGGCCAGGTCCTTGTCCTCGGTGCGGGCGAAGAGCTGGCCACAGAACTGGACGAAGGAGGGGAAGCACATGGAGCCCAGCACGCCGTTCACGTTCATGTCCCGAACACGCTCGTGGATGTCGTAGCAACCGGGCCGCATCTCCTCGAAGGATGTGGGTTCGATCCCGTACTCCTCGGGAGGCCGTCCCACCACGGCGTTGAGCCCCACGTTGGGGATCTCGTTGCCCTCGTAGGACCAGACGTCGGTGCCGTCGTCTTTGTGGACCACCTTGGGCTCCCGGCCCTTCCACTTGACCGGCACCCTGCCCTCGAACATGTCGGGCGGTTCCACGACGTGGTCGTCGACGCTCACCAGGACGAGATCCTCTGCCTGC
>JASHZK010000020.1 GCA_030042575.1 Acidimicrobiales bacterium | reverse complement strand
ACGAGGCTCAACGCCGTTCCGGCCACAGCCGCCGAGACTGCCGGATGTCGCCGGTGCCGGCGACCACGGCGGGTCATGCTGCACATGGACGCCCTCCGGACCCCTTCAGTCCCGGCGGTGCGAACCTTGTCTGGCCCTTCGGCTGAAGCGTGTCGCCACCCTCTCCAACAACCTGACCGGTGGTTCCTCCCACCGGGGTTCGAGCCGTGTGGCGTCCTCGCCGCCGCCCGACGTCTGGCCCCAGACGTCGAGCCACTGCGAGAACCGCTCGTCTTCGCTGGACATGGAGCTTCCTCGTCGAGATCGCAGGTGTCGGAGTTCGTCGGCCCGTCGATGGTGACCGCCGACGATCACAGGTCGCCTCGCCCCCCGAAGCGACGGCGCTACCGTAGTGGGGGGTGGGCCTGTTTCCCAAAAAATAGTCGGCAACTGCCATTCTGCTGCGTCTCTGCGCCCGTGCAACGGTAGTAGCTGAGTATCGTCGTCTCGGTGATCTGCCTTGAGCGCGATCGCTTCGAACAGCTGGTGGCCGACGCTCTCGACGCGCTCCCACCTGATCTCGGCACGGTGATGGAGAACGTGGCCGTCACGGTGGAGGGCCACGACCCCGAGCGTCGTCTGCTCGGGCTGTACCAAGGTGTTCCGCTCACCCGGCGGGGGCCGATGTCCTACGGCGCAGTCCCCCCCGACCACATCACCATCTACCAGGACAACATCTGCCGCAGTTGTTCCACTGAAGAAGAGGTCGTGGCGCTGGTGCGGCGTACGGTCATCCACGAGGTGGCGCACCACTTCGGGATCAGCGACCCCCGCCTCCAGGAGCTGGGCTGGGGTTAACCCGCCGTTGTCAGACCGGCGAGTTACGTTCGCAGCGGTGTTCGCTCACGGCCACCGCCCAATGCGCTTGCTCCTTGCCCTCCTGGCTCCCGCTGTCCTGCTCGGTGCCTGCGGGCGCAGCGTGCCGCCGCCCACGACCGCTACCCGTCCGGGTTCCTCTCGGACGCCGGCGCCGACCTCGCGCTCGACCGCGCCCACGACCGCTCCTCGGGCGGGTTCCCCGGCGTCGCCCGCCGCCGGGGAACTGGCGCTTCTGGTCGAGCCCGCCCAGGGATATGGCTTCGTCGGCTCGGCCGTCTCGGATGCCGACCGGACCATCGAGCTCGCCATGTACGAGCTGTCCGACATGGCGGTGGAGCAGGCCCTGGCCGCTGCCGCCGGGCGTGGCGTGCACGTGGAGGTGCTCCTCGACCGCAGTCTCCAACAGTCGGACAACCAGGCCGCCTTCACCTACCTGAGCGCTCACGGGGTGGCTGTGCGCTGGGGCCCGAGTGGTGTGACCATGCACGAAAAGGCGATGTGCGTCGACGACAGCGTCTGTTACGTGATGACCGGCAACCTGACCCCGCAGTACTACGCCGACACCCGCGACTTCGTGGTGGTCGACCGCCGGAGCGCGGATGTGGCCGCCATCACCGCCACGTTCGCCGCCGACTTCGCCGGGAACCCACCCGGCCCGGCCCCAGCCGGGAGCGATCTGCTGTGGAGTCCGGGGTCGGAGCCCGACCTGGTGGGCCTCATCGATTCCGCTCGCAAGCAGCTCCTGGTGGAGAACGAGGAGATGGACAGCACCGACATCATCGAGGCGTTGGAGCAGGCCGCCCGTCGTGGCGTCGACGTGGTGGTGGTGATGACCGACGAGTCCCGGTGGACCCAGGCCTTCGACCAGTTGACGGAAGCCGGTGTCCACGTCGACACCTACGCCGAGAATGCCCCCCTCTACATCCACGCCAAGGTGATCGTCGCCGACTCGAGCGTGGCCTTCGTCGGCAGCCAGAACTTCTCCACCGCCTCTTTGGACGACAACCGGGAACTGGGGCTCGTCACCCGTGACCCCCCGGTGGTGGCCGCCCTGGCCGCTCAGCTGCAGGCCGATGCCGCCGGGGCCGGGCCCTGGCAGGCCCGAGGAGCGCCGGGCTAGCGGTCAGCGCAACAGGGCCTTGGCCTTGGCCAGGTCGTCGGAGCCGAACACCAACCGGGTCCGGGTGGCCAGGTAGGCGAGGGTGATGTTCAAGCCGGCGTCGGCCAGCTTCCCGCTGAACTCCCCGAGCAGGCCGGGGCGGTCGTCGTCCACGTTCACCACCGCCACCTCTTGCTCGGAGGTGACCTCGATGCCGGCGTCGGCCAGGGCGGTGAACGCCCCTTCGTCGTCGTCGACCAGGAGATGGACCTCGCCCATGGCGCCTTGGCCGATCACCGCGCAGAAGCCCTCGATGTTCACCCCCCGCTGCCCGAGGATCTGTCCCACTCGCGCCAGCTCTCCCGGCTGGTCGGTCATGAGAAGGGTGATGTCCGTGGCCACCGTTCCTCCAAGGGCTTTGACTGCGCCGCCCGGGAGCTCCTGGGCGACGCTAGGCAGATGGTTCTCTGGGCTCGATGCGCAGTGCTCCTGACGGGCAGCGGCCCACCTGGGCCACCACCTCGTCGGCGCCGGCCCCGTCCGGCTGGATCCACGGCGTGCGCCGGCTGTCGAACACGCCGGCCAGGCCACGGACGCAGTTGCCGGAGTGCTGGCAGACCTCGGGATCGAAGCTGACGGTCACGGCCGTGCCCACGTACGACTTGCGAGCCATGGCTGCCTCCCGGCGGCGCCGCACACCGTCGTGGAGGCACCGCTGAGCAGCCTATGCCGCTCGCCTCTCGGCGCCGCTCGCCTCTCGGCCCGTCGGGTCCCACGGGGGGGCCGCCGCCCGCGCCGCCCGGACGAGGAGGCCGCCGCCGGCGCCGGCTCCACTAGAAGGCCGGCGGCACCACCGCCTCGACCAGAGCCGGGCCCACTTCGGCCAAGGCCCGGCCGAGATGGCCGGCGAACTCTTCGGCGGTCGTCGCCCGCCACGCCGGCACCCCCATGCCCCGGGCCAGGGCCACGAAGTCCAGCGGCGGCGGTGCCAGCTCGAGGACGTGGCGGGCCCGCCGGCCGCCGGGCGTCGCCCCCACCCGTCCCAGCTCCATGGCCAGCACGGCGTAGGAGCCGTTGGCGTACACCACGGTGGTCACGTCCAGGCCCTCGCGGGCCTGGGTCCACAGCGCCTGCAGGGTGTACATGGCGCTGCCGTCGGCCTCCAGGCACAGGACCTTGCGGTCCGGACAGGCCACCGCCGCCCCGGTGGCGACAGGGAGACCCTGGCCGATGGCGCCACCGGTGAGGGTCATCCACCGGTGCGGCGGGGTCCCGGCGGTGGCGCCCGGGATGAAGATGCCGGCCGTGTTGGCCTCGTCGGAGACGACCGCCCCCTCGGGCAAAAGCGCCCCGATCACCGCCGCCGCCGACTGGGCGTCGAGGCTCCCCGAGGGAAGGGGCGGGCGCTCGAGCCTCGGGCGGGCCACCGGCGCCCCCCCCGCCCCGAGCGCCTCGGCCAGGGCGTCGAGGGCCCCGACCACGTCCTCGTCGACGCCGGCCAGCACGTGGACCTCGCAGCCCTGGGGGACCAGGTCGCTGGGTTTGCCGGGATAGGCGAAGAACGACACGGGAGAGGTCGTGCCGGCCAGCACCAGATGACGGGCTCCGTGGAGCTGCAGTTCCACCAGCTCGGCCAGATAGGCCAGGCGCTCCACCGGTGGGATGCCGGCCCCCCGTTCCACGACCGCGGGGAAGGTCTCGGCCAGGAGCCTGCTCCCCGTCGCCTGGGCGACACGGGCGGCGGCCACCAAGCCCTTCTCGTTCATGGCCGGCCCGCCCACGAGCACGACGGCGTCGCCGGCACCGCCGTGACCCAGCACCGTGGCTACCTGCTCCACGGTGGCGGCCGGCACCGGGGCGGGCGCCGGCACCCGGCGGGGCCCGGCCGGCGCCGCCGCCTCGCTCCACGACACGTCGGCCGGCACCACCAAGGTGGCCACCCCTCCCGGCGGGCTCGCCGCCGCCGCTACCGCTTCGGCCACGTCCTCGGGGAGACGCCGCCCGGAAGCGGCCGAGCGGTACCAGCACGACACCGGTCGGGCCAGGCTGGCGATGTCGGATTGCAGCGGGGCGTCGTACGGCTGGTGATAGGTGGCGTGATCGCCGACCACGTTGACCACCGGCGAGTGGGCGCGCCTGGCGTTGTGCAGGTTGGCGACGCCGTTGGCCAGACCGGGGCCGAGATGCAGCAACGTGGCGGCCGGCCTTCCCGTCATGCGCCCGAAGCCGTCGGCCGCCCCCGTGGCCACCCCTTCGAAGAGCCCGAGCACGGCCCGCATCTGGGGCACGTCGTCGAGGGCGGCGACGAAGTGCATCTCCGAAGTGCCCGGGTTGGTGAAGCAGACGTCCACCCCGCACGCCACCAAGGTGCGGATGAGAGATTGGGCGCCGTTCATCGCCTGGTCGGCTTCACCGGTCGAAGATCTTCCCCGGGTTCAAGATGCCCGCGGGATCGAAGGCGGCTTTGATTCGCCGCATGAGGGCGATCTTGGCCGGGTCCTCGAGCTCCATGAAGTAGCGCTTCTTCTCGCTGCCCACGCCGTGCTCGCCGGTGATGGCCCCGCCCAGGGCCAGGCCGGCGCCCAGGATGGCGGTGAGCAGGTCGTGGCGCTTCTCGGCATCGGGCTGGAAGACCGACAGGTGGACGTTGCCGTCACCGACGTGCCCGCAGCCGGTGACCAGCGCCTGTTGCTCCTCGGCGAAACCGGCCACCGCCGACAGGAACCGGGGGATGGTGGCCCGGGGCACCACCACGTCGACGATGTCGTCGGCTCCCGACGCCTTGGCCACGAAGAAGGCCTTCTCCCGGGCCGAGATGAGCTGGGCCCCGGCGTGAGGAGGAAGGACGTAGACGTCGATGGCGCCGAGCTCCGACAGCTGCTCGCCCAGGGCGGCTACGTCCTGCTCCAGGCGCTCTTCGTGGCCGGACTCCAGGACCACCACCAGATAGGCGGTGGTGCGGGAGCGGACCTCGTCGGGTATACCCAGATCGAGCCCGACGTTGCCGGTGATGGCCCCCATGGTGATGGCGTCGACGTACTCGAGGATCCGGGGCCCGACGCCGCTGTGCACCACCTGGGGCACGGCCCCGGTGACCTCTTCGAGGGTGTCGAAGGGAGCGAGCACGGTGGCCGCGTGCGGCGGTCGGGGATAGAGGCGCAAGGTGGCCTCGGTGACGAGGGCCAGGGTGCCCTCCGAGCCGACGAGGAGCTGGGTCAGGTCGTAGCCGGTGGAGGACTTCACGAACTTGCCGCCGGTGCGGATCACTTGGCCGCCGGCCAGGACGGCTTCGAGGCCGAGCACCTGGTGGCGGGTGACGCCGTACTTCACCGCCCGCATGCCCCCGGCGTTGGTGGCCACGTTGCCCCCGAGCGAGGCGCTGGACTCTCCCGGGAAGACCGGGTAGACGAGCCCCAACGGCGTGGTGGCGTCGTCGAGCTGCTGGAGCGTCACGCCGGGCTGGACGACGGCCACGTGGTTGTCGGTGTCCAGCTCCAAGACGCTGTTCATGCGCTCGAAGGACACGAGCACCGCATCGGGCGAAGCGACCGCCGCCCCCGACAGTCCGGTGCCCGAGCCCCGGGCCACCACCGGGAAATGCTCCTCCTGGGCCACCCGACAGATGGCGGCCACCTCGGCCGTGGTGGCCGGCCGAGCCACGGCCAGAGGCAGCACCGGGGTGACGGTCAGGCATTCGTCGTGGCCGTAGTCAGGGGCGATGGACGGGCCGGTGAGCACGTGCTCGGTGCCGACCACGTCGGCGAGGAGTCCGACGATGTCGCCCATGGCTGCCTCCGTGGCCTGCGGTGGGATCTGGGAAAGTATCTCCCAACATGAACTGGGTGGACATCGTCCTGCTCGTGTTGGTGGTGGCGGCCGGTGTGCACGGGTTGCGTCTGGGAGCGGCCATGCAGGTGCTGTCGTTCGGCGGCTTCTGGCTGGGTCTGTTCCTCGGGGCCCTCATCGTTCCCCTGGTGCTTCCTCACCTGAGCAGCACGCTGGTCAAGACCCTGGTGGCGGGCATCATCCTGTTCGGCATGGCCGGCCTGGTGGGCGGCATCGGCCGGGTCCTGGGCAGCCATTCGAGCGCCACCCTCAAGCGCCTGCGTCTGGGCCCGGTCGACTCGGGCTTCGGGGCCGTGTTCGCCGTGGTCGCCACCTTGGTGGCCGCCTGGCTGGTGGCCAGCATCGTGGTCAACAGCCGTTACACGAGCTTCGACGCCGCCCTGCGCAATTCCAAGATTCTCCAGGGGATCGACCGCATCATGCCGTCGCCCCCCGGGGTCTTCGCCCGCATCGAGTCGTTCCTGGCCACCGAGGGCTTCCCCGTGGTCTTCACCGGTCTGCCCCCCTCGGCCGCCGGTCCGGTGTCGCTGCCCACCAACGCCGCCGTGCGCCAGGCGGTGGAGACGACGCAGCCCTCGACGGTGCAGATCGCCGGCCAGGGCTGCGGGGTGATCCAGGAGGGGTCGGGCTTCGTGGTCGCCGCCCACTACGTCGTCACCAACGCCCACGTGGTGGCGGGCATCCCCCGTCCGTATGTGATCGACTCGCGCGGCCGGCACCCGGCCTATCCCATGCTCTTCGACCCCGACCTCGACATCTCCGTGCTGTGGGTGCCCGGGCTGACCGATCCGGCGGTGGCGGGCATCGACACGGGCCTGGTGGGACGGGGCACGACGGGGGCCATCATGGGCTATCCCGAAGGTGGGCCCTACGCCTACGGGGCGGCGGGGGTGGAGGCGGTCTTCCAGGCCACCGGCCTCAACATCTACGGCACCACCCAGACGGTGCGCTCCGTCTACCAGCTGTCGGCCGACGTCGAGCCCGGCAATTCGGGCGGCCCCCTGGTGGAGCCCGACGGCGTGGTGGTCGGCGTGGTCTTCGCCCGCTCGACCACCGAGCGGGACGTGGGCTATGCCCTGGCCACCCCCAAGGTGCTTCGAGACATCAGGGCCGGGGAGGCGCACCCGACGGATCGGCCCGTGTCCACCGAGGGCTGCGTCGACAATTGAACCGGGTAGGGACCCGAGCGACGACACGATAGAAAGGAGCTCCGTGGCCCTGCCCATCGAGGACTACGGCATCATCGGCGACACCCACACCGCGGCCCTGGTGGGCTGCAACGGTTCGATCGACTGGCTCTGCCTGCCTCGCTTCGACTCACAAGCCTGTTTCGCGGCGCTGCTCGGCGACGAGTCCAACGGCTTCTGGCAGATCGCCCCCCAGGGCGACCACCGCTGCCGCCGCCGGTACCGCGGGGACACCCTGGTGCTCGAGACGCTGTTCGAGACGGACTCGGGCTCGGTGACGCTCGTCGACTGCATGCCCATCCGCGAGGACCACCCCCAGGTGGTGCGGGTGGTGCGGGGCGAGCGGGGGACGGTGGACATGCGCATGGACCTGGTTCTGCGCCTCGACTACGGCCGGATGGTGCCGTGGGTGCGCCGGGTGGGCAACATGCTCGTGGCGGTGGCCGGTCCCAGCGGGCTGGCGTTGTGGTCGCCGGTGAAGACCAAGGGCATGGACATGACCACGGTGGCCACCTTCACGGTCACCGCCGGCCAGGAGATCCCGTTCGTGCTGACCTGGTTCCCCTCCCACGAGCCCGCTCCCCGGCCGGTCGACGCCCGATACGCCATCGAGGACACGGCCATGTGGTGGGAGGACTGGTCCTCGGCCTGCACCTTCGAAGGTCCGTGGCGCGACGCCGTGGTCCGGTCGCTCATCACGCTCAAGGCGCTCACCTACCATCCCACCGGCGGCATCGTGGCCGCCGCCACCACGTCGCTGCCCGAGACGGTGGGTGGGGCGCGCAACTGGGACTACCGCTACTGCTGGCTGCGCGACGCCACGTTGACCCTGGAAGCGCTCATGCGTGGTGGCTTCCACGAGGAGGCCATGGACTGGCGCGACTGGCTCCTGCGGGCCGTGGCCGGCGACCCCTCCGAGATGCAGATCATGTACGGGCCGGCCGGAGAGAGGCGTCTCGAGGAGTGGGAGGCCGACTGGTTGGCCGGCTACGAGAAGTCGCGCCCGGTGCGCATCGGCAACGCCGCCTCGGGGCAGTTCCAGCTCGACGTGTACGGCGAGGTCCTGTCCGCCCTGCACGAGGCCTGCCTGATCGGCGACCCCGTGAGCTCCATCGCCTGGGACCTCCAGGTCATCCTGGCCGACTTCGTGTCCCAGCACTGGCGTGATCCCGACGACGGCATCTGGGAGGTGCGCGGACCGCGGCGGCACTTCACCCACTCCAAGGTGATGGCCTGGGTGGCCATGGACCGGGCCTGCCGGATGTCCGAGGGCTTCGACCTCAAGGCCCCCGTCGAGCGCTGGAAGAAGGTGCGCGACGAGATCCACGCCGAGGTCCTCGACAAGGGCTACAACGACAGCCTGGGTGCCTTCACCCAGTACTACGGGTCGGAGGCCCTCGACGCCAGCGTGCTCATGATCCCTCTGGTGGGCTTCCTCCCCGCCACCGACCCCAGGATGAAGGGCACCATCGAAGCCATCGGCCGACAGCTCACCGAGGACGGCTTCGTCCTGCGCTACAAGGCGACCGAGGCGCACGCCGTGGACGGGCTCCAGGGCCACGAGGGTGCATTCTTGGCCTGCTCGTTCTGGATGGCCGACTGTCTCCACCTGGTCGGCCGTCACAGCGAGGCGGTCGAGCTCTTCGAGCGCCTGCTCGGCCTGCGCAACGGCTTGGGGCTCTTGGCCGAGGAGTACGACTCGGTCCTGAAGCGGCAGGTGGGGAACTTCCCCCAAGCCTTCTCCCACGTGTCGCTCGTGAACGCCGCCTACAACCTGAGCGGCCATGGCGCCATGGACGAGCAGGTGCCCGAGGAGGTGGTCCGCGCCTTGCGCAGCCGACGGGGCTGGCGCCACGGTCGGTCGGGCACCACCGGCCACCCCCTCACCAGCCCCCGCTCGACCCTCAGGAACCGCATGCACCCCAGGAGAGGCACATGAAGGCGATCACCGTCGTCCCCGGTCAAGCCGGCTCGGCCCGTCTCGACCAGGTCGCAGAGCCCCCCGTCGCCGACGGCGACGTGCTCGTGGAGACGCTGGCCGTCGGTGTGTGCGGGACCGACATCGAGATCGTGTCGGGCGCCTACGGCTGGGCACCGCCCGGACGAGAGCGACTGGTGCTGGGACACGAATCGCTGGGCCGGGTCCTCGAAGCCCCTGCCGGGGCCCAGGTGTCAGCGGGCGACCTGGTGGTGGGCATCGTGCGCCGGCCCGATCCCGTCCCCTGCGCCAATTGCGCGGTGGGAGAGTGGGACTTCTGTCGCAACGGCGAGTACACCGAACGCGGCATCAAGCAGCGTGACGGCTACTGCTCGGAGCGCTACCGCATCGAGGCCGACTTCGCCGTGAAGGTCGACCCCAAGCTGGGCACCCTGGGCGTCCTGCTCGAGCCGGCCAGCGTCGTGGCCAAGGCCTGGGAGCAGGTGGAGCGCATCGGGAGCCGTGCCCACTGGCAGCCCCAGCGGGCGCTCGTGACCGGCGCCGGTCCCATCGGGCTGTTGGCCGCCCTCATCGGTGTCCAGCGCGGCCTCGACGTCCACGTCGTCGACCAGGTGACCGACGGCCTCAAGCCGAAGCTGGTGAGCAGCCTCGGGGCCACGTACCACACCGGGTCCATCGAGGGCATGGGGGACGCTCCCGACGTGGTCATCGAGTGCACCGGGGTGGGCTCGCTGGTGTTCGACGCCATGGAGCACGTGGGACCGTCAGGGGTGGTGTGCCTCACCGGGGTGTCGTCGGGCGGGCGCAACATCGACGTCGACGCCGGGCTGCTCAACCGCTCCATGGTCCTCGAGAACGAGTCGGTGGTCGGCTCTGTGAACGCCAACCGCCGCCACTACCAGGCGGGTGCCGTCGCCCTGGCCGCCGCCGATCCCCAGTGGTTGGGCCAGCTGGTGAGCCGGCGGGTGCCCATCGACAACTGGAGCGATGCCCTCGAGCGTCGGCCCGACGACGTCAAAGTCGTCATCGAGCTGTCCCAGTGAACGTCACGGCCGGGGATGGGCGGACGTGAACCGGTGACCGTCTCGACACGGGAGATCGTTCCCGGGGTGATCGAGATCGACACCCTTCTCGGCGGCTGGGAGCGAGTCACCGCCGGCTACCTGCTCCCCGGCGACGAGCCGGTGCTGGTGGAGACGGGCAGCCAGAGCTCGGTGCCCACCCTGCTCGCCTCGTTGGCTTCGCTGGGCGTGGGTCCTGGCGAGCTGGCCGGGGTGGCCGTCACCCACATCCACCTGGACCACGCCGGCGGCGTGGGCGACGTGGCCCGGGCCTTTCCGGCCGCCACCGTCTACGTCCACGAGAAAGGGGCGCGCCATCTGGTCGACCCGGCCCGCCTGGTGGACTCGGCGGCACGGGTCTACGGTCCGCTCCTCGACTCGCTCTACGGGCGCCTGGACCCCACCCCGGCCGAGCGTGTCCGCGTGCTCCTCGACGGGGAGACGGTGCGTATCGCCCCCGACCGGGTGCTCACCGCCGTCGACTCCCCCGGGCACGCCAAGCACCACCTGGGCCTGCACGATTCGCAGAGCGGCGTGCTCTTCGCCGGGGACGCCGTGGGGGTGCGGTTGCCCGACGCCGGGGTGCTGCGTCCGTCGACGCCACCACCGGACTTCGACCTGGAGCTGGCCCGCCATTCCCTGCACCGCTTCGCCGAGCGGCGTCCCTCGGCGCTGGCCCTCGCCCACTACGGCCTGCTCGACCAGCCCGACGCCGTGCTGGCCGAGGCCGAGGAGACGCTCCTGCGGTGGGCGGCGGTGGCGGAACAGGCCTGGAGCGAGAACCGCGACATCGCCGCCGCCCTGGAAGAGGCCTTCGCCGGGGACTTCGCCCACAGCGACCCGGCCCAGCTCAAAAAGCTCGAGACCCTGAGCGGTGTCCACTCCAATGCCGCCGGCTTCCGGCGCTGGCTCGACACCCGGGGGCGCGGGGAGGCTGCCCGCATGGACAGCCACGAGCACGGCCAGCGATGATTGCCGCCATGTCCCGCACCTGGCCGCTGTTCCTTCTCGCCCCCGCTACGGCGCTGGGCCTTGCCGCCTGTGGCATGCCTGCCAACCTGCCGCTGGGCTCGACCTCGTCCTCCGGCACCCCGTCGGCCCCGTCGGCCGTGGTCCACCTGCTCTACGACAGCATCGAACCGGGCCGGGTGACCATCACGGCCGGGCAAACGGTGGAGTGGAAGTGGCAGGAGATCTCCGCCGCCAACATCACCTTCGCCCAGTTCCACAGCCCCACCATGGACAGCGGCAGCTGGTCGCACACGTTCTCGGTGCCGGGCACCTATCGCTACCGCGACACCATGAGCCTGGTCACCGGCCTGATCGTCGTCCAGTCCTGAGCTCCTCCCAACGTCTGGGGGTCCCGGTCGACGTCGGTTCCGGGCCGCCGGTCGTGCTCTTGCACGGTTACGGCATGCGCCCCTTCGTCTACCGCCACACCGCCGAGCTCATGGCCGACCGGTGTCGGGTGTTGGTCCCCGACCTCTTCGACGTGCGGGGCCGGTGGGACCACGGCCGAGTCGTCGGTGCGCTGGCCGCCACCCTGGACGAGTTCGGGCTCGGGCGGGTCAGTGTCATAGGACACTCCTTCGGCGGCGGGATCGAGCTGGGCTTCGCCGCCCGTCATCCCGAGCGGGTCACCGAGCTGGTCTTCTCCGACACGCTGGCCGTCTCCGAGGCCTGGGGACTGGCCGACGAGGCCCTTCGTCACCCGTGGGGCCTCTTGTACCTGGTCACCGCCTCGGCGACCGTGGCCTTCGCCAGCGAATGGCTGGCCCATCCGCGTCAGATGGCGGAGGCCGCCTGGTGGGGGTTCCGTTCCACCCGTGATGGCCCGGCCGAGGAGGTGTGCGAGGCGGGCATCCCCTCGCACGTGCTGTGGGCCAGCCGCGACTCGATCCTGTCGCGCCAAGACGGCGAGGAGTTCGCCAAGCGGCTGGGCGCCACCTTCACGGTGGCCCGTTCGCCCGACGGCCGCCCGGTCGATCACGACTGGATGTTCCAGAACCCGCGCCTGTTCGTGGCCCACCTCCTCGACCTGCACCTGAGCGCTTTCGCCGGCTGACCCTCTGCCGGGCCACCCGGGGCCGGCGCCCTCCTCCCGTCCCACAGCCTGTTGCCTCTTCCCGCGATCCCACGAGGCCGGCGCCCTCTTCCCGTCCCACGGGCCTCTTCGGTCTGGTCGTCGTAAGGTGGGGTGGCGAGGTCGGAGCAGGAGATGGGTGGCGAGGGCATCTGGACCGAACCGGTAAGGGGCGGCGCCTTCGGTGCCGAACTGGCCGGACTGGCCGGCCTGGACCGACTCCGTCTCCTCCTGGCCGGCAAGCTTCCCCGTGCGCCGCTCAGCTACCTCACAGGCCTGCACGCCACGGCGTTCGGTCCCGGCGTGGCCACCTTCGCCATGCCCGTGACCGGCTGGCTGGCGCCGTCGCAGGGCCCCGTGCCCGGCGGCGTCGTCGCCATCCTGGGCGACGCGGCTCTCGGCTGCGCCATCCAGACGGTGCTGGGGCCGGCGGTCCGCTGCACCACCACCGAACTGTCGGTGAACATGATCCGCCCGGCTCCGGGCCGGGGCATGCTCACGTCAAGGGCCCACAACGTCCACGTGGGCCGGCGCATGGCATTGTCGGAGACGACGGTCACCGACGGAGACGGCCGCTCGGTGGCCCACTGCAGCTCGTGGTGCCTGGTGTTCCCGCCGCTCGAGGACGTGCCTCCGCCCCCCGACGTCACCGAGCTGGTCGAGATCGAGCCCGACGATGCCGACTACGTGGCTCCCTTTGCTCGTCCGGTCGAGGGAGAGGTGCTCTCCCAGGACGTCTTCGACAAGTTGAGCGGCCTCGACATCATGCGCGAACTGGTCGAAGGTGGCCTTCCCCTGCCGCCGCTGTCGCAGCTGACCGGGGCCAGGCCGACGGAGGCGGGCGAGGGCACCTGCACCTTCACGATGCCGGCCTCCAAGTGGCTCACCCCGCCCACCGGAGCCATGCAGGGCGGTGTGGTGGCCATGTTGGCCGACCTGTCCATGGCCGGCGCCATGACCACCACCCTGCCGTCTGGCACGGCCCTGGCCACCCTCGACCTGCGTGTGCAGTACGTCCGTCCTGTGGCGGCCGACGGCAGGCTGCTCAGCGCCGATGCCACCGTGACCCACCGTGGCCATCACATGACGGCGGCCTGGGCCCAGGTGACCGACGACAAGGACAAGGTGCTGGCCATGGCCACGTCGTCGGCGCTGCTGCTTCCCGGCCGACGCGCCGATCTGTCCGACCTGGCGGGCGACTGAGCGACCCCCCCAAGCGGTCATCGGGGGGACGCGGCACAGTGGTATGACCACCCGGTGACGCAGGAGCGCCCGCCGCCCCCGGGGGACCTCCAAGGGGCATCGGGGTTGTTGGACCACCGGGGCCGGTTGAGCCGCAGCCTGGTGGCGGTCATGGCGCTGTGCACCGGCTTGGCCGTGGCCAACAACTACTACGCCCAGCCGCTACTGCCGATCATCGGCCGGAGCCTGCACATGGGCACGGGGCAGGCGGGTCTGATCGTCACCTTCGCCCAGGTGGGCTACGCCTGCGGGCTGCTGTTCTTCTTGCCCCTGGGCGACCTGTGGGAGCGACGCCGGTTGATCGTCGTGCTCAGCCTGGCCGTGTCGGCGGCCCTGCTGGTCATGGCCTCGGCGCCGTCGGGAAGCGTGCTGCTGCCGGCCGCCGCGGCGGTAGGGGCCTTCTCGGTGCTCGCCCAGGTGCTGGTGCCGTTCTCCGCCTCACTGGCCCCCGACCACGAGCGCGGCCGGGTGGTGGGCATGGTCATGAGCGGGTTGCTCGTGGGCATCTTGCTGGCCCGGACGGTGTCGGGGGCGGTGGCCGGAGTCGGCGGATTCCGGGTGGTGTACGTGGCGGCCGCCGCCGCCATGTTCGTGCAGGCCCTGGTGGTCCGGGCCACCCTGCCCGCGTGGCGCCAGGCCACCACCTTGCGCTACCCGGCGCTGGTCGGATCGGTCTTTCGCCTGCTGGCCGAGGAGCCCGTGCTGCGCCGACGCGCCCAGTACGGGTTGCTCTCCTTCGGCACCTTCAGCGCTTTTTGGACCTCGATGGCCTTTCTCCTGGCCAGGCACTACCACTACTCGACGCCGGTGATCGGACTGTTCGGACTGGTGGGAGCGGCAGGGGCCGTGGCCGCCACGGGCGCCGGCCGTCTGTCGGACCGGGGGTGGGCCCGGCGCACCACGTTGGGGACGGCTTCGCTGTTGGTGGCGTCGTGGCTCCTTCTGTGGTGGGGGCACGCCTCGCTCGTCGCCTTGATCTGCGGCATCGCCGCGCTGGACGTCGGTGTCCAGGGCCTGCACATCACCAACCAGGGCGAGATCTACAAGCTGCGCCCCGAGGCTCGCAGCCGCCTGACCTCGGCTTACATGGTCCTCTATTTCGTCGGCGGTGGAATCGGCTCCGCCGGGTCGGCCTTCGCCTACGACAGCTTGGGATGGGACGGGGTGTGCCTGGTAGGGGGGGCCTTCGCCCTGGGGGCGCTGGCCCTGTGGTTCGCCACCGAGCGTCGATCAGCACCCGAGCGTCGAGCGGCACCTGAGCGTCGGTCAGCACCCGAGCCACCTCGCTGGCCGCCCTCACCGGCGAAGTCCCGGTCCCACGTCGCCTGACGAAGGGGAGCTGGCGCTGACCGCCGGCAGCAGCAGCGGAGGAGGTGGGATTCGAACCCACGGTGGCCTAACGACCACAACGGTTTTCGAGACCGTCCGATTCGTCCGCTCTCGCACTCCTCCAGCTGGGAAAACGCCCAGAGCGCGTCCCCCCGATCACCTCCCGTGAGCACCAGCGGGGGAACAAGGCTTCCTTGCCAGGTGGGGGGTGGCAGGCGCGACGTTAGACCACCTGTGCGTGCTCGCTCCGCTCCCGAGGACCCCGTTGGCGCCGGGCTCGCGGCCGAGGTCGTCTTTGGTCGCTTTCCGTCAGCCGCATGGGGAGACCCGATCGATCGGCGGCACCGACCCGATCGATGTGCCTCACCGACCCGATCGATCCGCCCGGTACGTGGTGATCGAGTCGGGATGTACGGGCGTCGATCCGTTCCCGTGTGTCTGGTGAGTCACATGTCGTCGGGTCGAGGGAGCGCAGAACCTACAGCCGGCGCAGCTGCAGCAATGGTCATTGCGAGCCGAGATGTCGCGACGTGGCGCGAGGAACCCGACGAGGTTCTCGACACTTTGGCGCGTGAGTCCGACCGATGTGCGTCTCACCATCCGGATGTTCCAGTTGCGGAAGGTCGCTGGTACTCGTCTGGCTAACGAGTACAAGGTGGCACGAGCGAATTGTTGTTGTACCTGTCTATGGTTGAGGTGCAGCGGACAAGAACGCATCATGTCCGATCGGCCACGTTGTGTGTCGTACTGCCACCGCGCGAGACAATCTCATTTCGCCGGCCACCAGATGGGACCAAAGTCCCTGGTGCAATTCGATCGGGATGTGAATTGCTAGGGCCGCCTGCGCGGTGAGGCGGATGCGTGGAGGGGGATTGACAATGTCGAAGGTTCAGCTTCTACGGCCAGCACTGCGTCGCGTCGCGGTCAGCTTGTTGGCGTGTGCACTGGTGCTCGGCACGATGGCGGTTGTCTCCCTGGTAGCCGCCACCTCGGCATCCGCCCAATCCTGCACCGGCGACACGTGGACCGGCACGTCGGGAAGTTGGACGGATTCATCCGACTGGTCCGAGGGCGTGCCGACGTCGGCCGACGCGGTGTGCATCGAGGCGACCTCCTCCCCGGTGTCGGTCGCCATGAGCTCGAACGAGACCGTCGAGTCGATCGTCGTCGTCGGCTCCTCCGCCACCGACACGGCGACCCTCGACGTCGAGGCCTCGACGTTCGCCCTCACGACCGGTGACTCCTACGTGGAGTCCGACGGGATCGTCGACGTGGAGACCACCTCTTCGGGCAACGCCCAGCTCGAGGATTCCTCCGGAGTGACTCTGGAGGTCGAAAGTGGCGGCCAGCTCGACACCTCGGGGACGGCCAACATCGCCTACCTCGGCTACCAGGGCGCCATCGTGAACGACGGCACCATGGAGCTGGCCGCCGCCACCAGCGTCTTCTGGAACGACGTCGACGTCACCAACAGCGGCACCATCGAC
>JASHZK010000161.1 GCA_030042575.1 Acidimicrobiales bacterium | reverse complement strand
ACGTCGGTCTGGGTCACGAAGGACATCTCCACATCGAGCTGGGTGAACTCGAACTGGCGGTCGGCCCGGGGATCCTCGTCGCGCATGCACTTGGCGATCTGGAAGTAACGGTCCATGCCGGCCACCATGAGCAGCTGCTTGGCGATCTGCGGGCTCTGGGGCAGCACGTAGAACGCGCCGTGGTGCAGCCGGGAGGGCACGGCGAACTCGCGGGCCCCCTCGGGCGTGGGCGTCCACAGAAGAGGGGTCTCCACCTCGCAGAAGCCCTGACGCACCATGGCGCCCCGCAGGGCATGGTTCACCCTGGCCCGCATGCGCAAGTTGGCCTGCATGCGGGGCCGGCGGATGTCGACATAGCGATAGCGCAGACGCACCGTCTCGTCGGGCTCGGCCCGGTCGTCCACCGGGAACGGCGGCGGTTCCGACCGGGCCAGCACCTCCACCTCGCAGTCGGCCAGCTCCACCTGGCCGGTGTCCAGCTCGGCGTTCTCGGTGCCGACCGGGCGTCGCCGCACCGTGCCCTTCACCCGCAACACCCACTCGCTGCGCGCCTCGATCGATCCCTCCACCACGCACTGAACCAATCCGCTGTAGTCGCGCAGGTCGACGAAGGCCAGGTGCTCGCCGTGCTCGCGTCGATGGGCCACCCACCCGCACACCACCACGTCGCTGCCGGCATGCTCGGCCCGCAGCTCGCCGCACAGGTGGGTGCGCATCCCGGTGTCAGCCCGACTCATGGCCACAGTCTCATCGACACCCCACGGCCACAGTGTGGTTCACGGTCCACCCCCGGCGGCGCCGGTGCCGGCATCCCCCCCGAGGAGGTCGGACACCAGCTCGACGGCCAGCACAGCGCGAGCCACCTCTCGATCGGGTCGGTCGCCGCGCAAGTCCTTCACCTGCACCCTGTGGGCCTGGAGCTCGGCCGGCCCCACCACCACGGCGGCCCGGGCGCCGCTGCGGTCGGCCCGGCGGAGCTGGGACTTGAGCGAGCGCCCGCCGAAGGCCCGCTCGGCGGCCAGGCCGCAGCGGCGCAACTCCTGGCACAGGTCGCGTGCCGCCTGGCCCCCGGTCACGTCGACCACGAAGACGTCGGGCGTCGGGACGGCGGGGTCGAAGCACCCCTCGGCATCGCAGGCCAACAGCAACCGCTCGATGCCGATGCCGAAGCCGATGCCCGGCGCCGCCGGGCCCCCGATGACCTCGGCCAGCCCGTCGTAGCGGCCTCCGCCGCCTACTGCGTTCTGAGCCCCTTCCAGCGCCGGCGAGGCGAACTCGAAGGTCGTGCGGGTGTAGTAGTCGAGGCCGCGCACCAGGCGCGGGTCGAGCCGGTGCGGGATCCCGAGGGCGTCCAGGCCGGCCCGCACCCGGGCGAAATGGGCGGCACAGGCCTCGTCCAGGAAGTCCACCATGCGGGGAGCGTCCTCGGTGACGGCCCGGCACTGCGGCCGTTTGCAGTCGAGCACCCGAAGAGGACTGTGCACCCAGCGCTCCTGGTGCTCCTGGCACAACTCCGATGCGTGCTCCTGGAGGTAGCGACCCAGAGCCGACAGGTAGGTGGGACGGTCGGCCTCACAGCCCATGGAGTTGACCGACAACTCCACCCGGCGAAGGCCCAGGTCGTCGTAGAAGCCGGCGGCCAGGGCCACCACCTCGACGTCGAGATCGGGGTCGTCGCTGCCCAGGGCCTCCACCCCGAGCTGGTGGTGCTGGCGGTACCGGCCGGCCTGGGGGCGCTCGTAGCGGAAGGCGGGGGTCACGTACCACGCCTTGAAGGGCACAGACGGACGGTGCTGCACGAAGGCGCGCACCACCGGCGCCGTGCCCTCGGGTCGCAGGGCCAAGTGTCGTCCACCGCGATCGGTCAGCTCGTACATCTCCTTGGTCACCACTTCGCTCGCCTCGCCCACCCCCCGCCGGAACAGCCGGGCTTCCTCCAACACGGGAGTCAGCGCCAACCCGTACCCCGCCATCTGGGCCCGGCGGGCGAAGCGGGACACCAGCTCCTCCCAGCGGGCCGACTCGGGCCACAACACGTCGTGGGTGCCGCTAGGGGCGCGCGGCGGCCCCGAAGGCTCTTGCGGCTCCGCCACCGATCAGCCCTTGCGGCCGGGAAGCGTCCGGTAGGCGTCGAAGACGCCGTCGAGCTGCTTGAGCGAGCTCAACAGGGAGTCGAGATGCCCGGGATCGGCCAGCTCCATGTCGAAGTGCATGCGGCTGACCCGGTCGGGCGCAGTCTGCGAGGACGAGGCCACGATGTTCAGGTGGTGCTCGGACACCACCCGGGTGACATCGGCCAGGAGCCTCGAGCGGTCGAAGGCGAGCACCTCCACCGAGGCCACGAACACGGTGGCGCCGTCGCGGTTCCACTCCACCTCGATGAGCCGCTCCTGCTCGGCATTGGCCAGGGAAGCGGCGTTGGCACAGTCGGTGCGGTGCACGCTCACGCCCCTGCCTCGCGTGACGAAGCCCACGATCTGGTCCCCGGGCACCGGGGTGCAGCAGCGCGACAGCCGCACCACTACGTCGTCCAGCCCTTCCACGTACACCCCGGCGGTGGCGTTGCGCCGAGGCCGCCCTCGCAGCTCCGGTCCCACGGTGGTGGGCAGCTGCTCCTCCTGGCCCCTGTGCAGCTCGCGGGCCAGGCGCTGGACCACGGAACGGGCTGACACGCGCCCGTCGCCGATGGCGGCGTGCAGGGCGTCGAGATCGGTGTAGTTCATGGCGGTGGCCAACCGTTCCAGGGTGTGGGAAGTGGCCAGCTTCTGGGTGGGCAGACCTTCCCGGCGCAGGGCCTTGGCCAGTTCCTCGCGCCCGGTCTCGATGGCGTCCTCACGCCGCTCCCGGCTGAACCACTGGCGGATCTTGTTGCGGGCCCGCGGTGAGCGCACGATCTTGAGCCAGTCGCGCGAGGGGCCGGCCGAGGGCACCTTGGAGGTGATGATCTCCACGGTGTCGGCCGACTGCAGCCTGGTGTCGAGCGGTACCAGCCGGCCGTTCACCTTGGCCCCGATGCAGCGGTGACCGACTTCGGTGTGGATGGCGTAGGCGAAGTCGATGGGGGTGGCTCCGGCGGCCAGCGCGATGACCTTGCCCTTGGGGGTGAAGACGTAGACCTCGTCCTGCTCGAGGTCGAGCTTCAGCGCCTCGAGGAACTCCAAGGGATCGATGGTGTCGGCCTGCCAGTCGACGATGCGCTGCAGCCAGGCCATCTCGGCCGTGGTGGCGCCGGCACCCCCCTCGCGTGACTGCTCCTTGTAGCTCCAGTGGGCGGCGATGCCGTACTCGGCTCGCCGGTGCATCTCGTGGGTGCGGATCTGCACCTCGATGGGCTTTCCCTCCAACCCGATGACCGTGGTGTGCAGCGACTGGTACAGGTTGAACTTCGGGCTGTTGATGTAGTCCTTGAACCGCCCCTGCACCGGGCTCCAGATGGCGTGGATGGAACCGAGGGCGCCCCAGCATTCCTTCTCGGAGTCGACGATGACCCGGATGCCCACCAGGTCGTGGATCTCGGCGAACTCCTTGCCCTGGACCACCATCTTCTCGTAGATGCTCCACAGATGCTTGGGCCGCCCGGTGACCTCGGCCACCACTCCCGAAGCAGCCAGCCGCTCGCGCACCGCCACCAGCACCCGGGCCAGGTACTCGTCGCGCTCGGGGGCCCGGCTGGCCACCATCTGCTCGATCTCGGCGTAGCGCTTGGGGTGCAGGGTGGCGAAGGCCAGGTCCTCCAGCTGCCACTTGAGCTCCTGGATACCCAGCCGATGAGCCAGTGGCGCGTAGATGTCCAGCGTCTCTTGAGCGGTGCGGCGCTGTTTCCAATCGGGCATCACCGCCACGGTCCTCATGTTGTGCAGCCGGTCGGCCAGCTTGATGACCAGCACGCGCCAATCGCTGGCCATGGCCACGAGCATCTTGCGCACGGTGGCCGCCTGCTGGGCCTCCTTGGAGTCGAACTGGAGCCGGTCGAGCTTGGTGACTCCGTCGACGATGGCCGCCACCTCGGCCCCGAACAGCGACGTGACCTCCTCCAGGCCCAGTCCGGTGTCCTCCACGGCGTCGTGCAGCAGGGCGGCCGCCACCGACCGGGCATCGAGCCCGAGCTCGGCCACGATGGCGGCCACGGCCACCGGATGGGTGATGTAGGGCTCTCCGCTCTGGCGCAGCTGTTGGCGATGTGCCTCGTTCGCCACCCGCCCCGCCTCCGACAGCAGGGCCCGTGCCCCTTGGGGTCCGTCGGGGTGGCGACTGTCGTAGCGTTCGAGGACCGGCGCCAACAGATCGTCGAGCAGCCCCGCCCGCAGATAGGGCGCGGCCTGACGCTGCAGCGTCACCATTCCGACAACGGTACCGGTCGGCGCCTGGTCAGAGGATCCTCACCCCGTCGTGGGGCACCGGCTCGGACTCGGTTCAGCGACGCCGTCCCCGCTTGCTGCCCCCACTTTTGCGGGGCCGCGCCGGCGAGCGCCGGGCGCCGGTTGCGTCAGCACCTCCTGGCCGCTGGACACCGGATCCGGCTGGCGGCCGGGATTGGCCGCTGGCCCGGCGCGCCGCCTTGTCGGCGAAGTCCAGCGCCCAGGCC
>JASHZK010000160.1 GCA_030042575.1 Acidimicrobiales bacterium | reverse complement strand
CGACCCGCCGCCGGTGATCGTCACCTCGGCCTTCTCGCTGAACCTGGACGAGCAGCAACGGGTCGACGCCAAGATCTTCGTGCAGTTGGTCAAACCCTTCCATCCCCGCCGACTGATCGACGCCGTGGCCTCGGCCATCGGCACGCCCGACGGGGAGAGCTCGTCCAACGGCGACCTGCCGGCCAACTAGCCAACGAAGCAGCACTCCTCGGTGGCGCCGCCCGACGAATGTCGGCGGGTGATGGTCAGCGGTCGGCGCCGAGCACGAGTCCACTGGTGGGCACGCCGGTGCCCGCCGTCACCACCACGTGCTCGGTCCCCGGTACTTGGTTGACCGAGGTGCCCCGCACCAGGCGCACGCCTTCGGCGATCCCGTTCATGCCGTGGAGATACGCCTCACCCAACTGTCCCCCGTGGGTGTTGGTGGGCAGACGTCCCTGCAGCTCGAGGTGGCCGTCGGCTACGAAGTCCTTGGCCTCCCCCCACTTGCAGAAGCCGAGCTCCTCCAGTTGGTAGAGCACGAAAGGGGTGAAGTGGTCGTAGAGGACCGCCGCCTGGATGTCCTCGGGTCCCAGGCCCGAGGTGTCCCACAGCTGGCGGGCCACCACGCCCATCTCGGGCAGGCGGGTCAAGTCGTCGCGGTAGTAGGAGGTCATCATGTCCTGCTGGTCCCCCGATCCCTGGGCAGCCGCTCGGACGACCGCAGGCGCTCGACGAAGGTGGCGGGCCCGCTCGAGACTCGTCACCACCAGGGCCTGGCCGCCGTCGGTCTCCTGACAGCAGTCGAGCAGTCGCAGCGGCTCCACGATCCAACGTGAGGCCTGGTGGTCCTCCAGGGTGATCGGCTTGCCGTAGAACCAGGCGGCCGGGTTGGTGGCCGCGTGCTTGCGGTCGGCCACCGCCACCCGGCCGAAGTCCTCGGTGGTAGCCCCGGTGACGTGCAGGTAACGCTGGGCGAACATGGCCACCCAGCTGGCCGGGGTGAGCAGACCGTGGGGCGCGTACCAGGCGAACTGCGCCGCCTCGGCCGTGGGCATGGGCGCCCGGCCTTGGACGCCGGCACCGAAGCGCGCCCCGGAGCGTTCGTTGAAGGCGCGATAGCAGACCACCACGTCGGCCACACCGCTGTTCACGGCCATGGCCGCCTGCTGCACCGTGGCACAGGCGGCGCCGCCGCCGTAGTGGATACGGCTGAAGAAGGTGAGCTCTCCCATGCCCAGGCTGCGGGCGACCTCGATCTCGGGATTGGTGTCGGCCGAGAAGGTGACCAGGCCCTCCACGTCCTCGGGAGCCAGCCCGGCGTCCTCCAGGGCGGCGGCCACGGCCTCCACGGCCAGAGACAGTTCGCTGCGCCCGGAGTTCTTGGAGAACTCGGTGGCGCCGATCCCGACTACGGCGGTGGTCCCGGTGAAGCGGTGCCGGCGTGCCATGCTCACGAATTGCCGCCGTCCAGGGACGGCAACGGTGCCAGGGCGGCGCCCCGGCGGGGCAAGGCCAGGCGCACCGTGCCCGTGACGTGGTTGCCGCGGCTGTTGGCCCCGCGGATGGCGACGGTCACCGAGGCTCGCCCGTCGCCCCGGTGCCGTGCCTCGTCGGGACGCACCTCGGTCACGGCTCCGGTCAAGGTCATGGTGTCACCGGGTTGATTGGGCGCGCCCAGGCGTATGGCCACCTCCTCGAGGACGGCGCCGGGCCCGGCCCAGTCGGTGAGGTAGCGCCCCACCAACCCGTTGGTGGTGAGGATGTTCATGAAGATGTCCTCCGATCCTCGGGCCCTGGCCAGCTCGGGATCGTGATGCACGTCCTGGTAGTCGCGCGAAGCAATGGCCCCGGCCACGATGAGGGTTCGGGTGATGGCCAGCACCAGCTCGGGCAGCGACTCGCCGACCGACACCTCTTCGTAGAGACGGGTACGCGGCGTCCCGGATGCCGACGCGCTCATGGTGCGACCGCCGACGCCTCACGCAGCTCCTCGGCCACCAGGTCCCCCAGCCGCGACAGCTGGGCGTCGGGGCCCTCCAGCATGAGCTCGATCTGCTTTCCCCACAGGAAGTAGCGGTGGATGGGGTAGCTGACATCGGCGCCCAGTCCGCCGTGCAGGTGCTGGGTGGTGTGCACCACGCGCTGGCCCGCCTCCGAGGCCCACCACTTGGCGATGGCCACCGCCTGAGCGGCGGGACGGCCGGTGTCGATGCGCCAGGCCGCCTGCCAGGTGGTGACGCCGATGGCCTCGGTGTCGATGTAGGCGTCGGCGGCCCGCAGCTTGGCTCCCTGGAAGGACGACAGCGGCCGCCCGAACTGCTGGCGCTCGTTGGTGTAGGCGGCCGCCCGGGCCAGTGCCTCCCCGATCACCCCGAGCTGCAGGGCGCACAGCCCGGTGACCGCAGACTCCACCATGCGCGACACGATGGCCGCCCCGCCTTGGGGCGGGGCCAGGGTGTCATCGGGGTCGATGCGCACACCGTCGAGCTCGAGATGGGGATGCACCTGGCGGTCGGTGGTCACCGCCCGTTCCAGCGTCACCCCGGAGGACGACGGGTCGACCATGGCCACCACCACGCCACCGGCGACGGACGGGCAGTGGGCGGGGACGAGGACCAGGTCGGCCACGTGCGCCTGGGGAACCGCCTGCAGGCGGCCCGACAGGCGCCAAGCGCCACCGGGCTCGTGGACGGCCGTCGCCGTGGGCCGATGGCGCGGACTGGCGGCCACCTCGGTGAGCGCCGCGCTCATGCGCAGGCGGCCCGAGGCGACGGCCGGCAGCAACCTGGACTGTTGGTGGCTGTTGCCGAAACGGGTGAGGGCAAAGGCGCCGAGCACGATGGTGGCCCACAGGGGGACGGGGGCCACCTGCCGGCCCTGCTGCTCGAGGAGCAGGCAGGCTTCGGTCAGCCCCAGCCCGACACCTCCGTGCTCTTGCGGGACGACCAGGCCGAGGAGATGAGCCCGAGCCAGCGCCGCCCAGAGCTCCTCGTCCACCCGGTCGGCGGTCCGCTCGACGGCCGTCACCCGCTCGGGGCCGGCCATGCCGGCGAAGATGGCGGCGGCCGCCTCGGACACGGCCCGCTGCTCTTCCGAGAAGGCGAAGTTCACGAGCCCGCTCCGATGTTCACGAGCCCGCTCCGACGTTCACGAGCCCGTTCCTCGGCCACCGGCGCCGGTTCCGGTTCCGGCGACTGCCCCCGCCCGATGGAACACGGGCAGGTTCAGCTCGTCGTCCATCGCCACGAACCCCACCTCGACCGGCATGCCGATGCGGATGTCCTCGGGCTCGACGTCGACCAGGTCGGCCACCAGACGGGTGCCCTCCTCCAGCTCGACCAAGCCGACGGCCAGGGGGTAGTCGAAGGCGGGGACCTGCGGGTGGTGCACGACGACGAAGCTGTAGAGCGACCCCCGTCCGGTCGACTCGATCGGCTGCCACTCCAGTGACCGGCACACCGGGCACATCGGGCCGGGTGGATGCCGCAACCGTCCGCAATTGGAGCAGCGCTGAACGAGAAGCTCTCCCCGGCGGGCCCCTTCGAAGAAGAAGGCGCTGTCGGCGGTGACGGCCGGACGGGGCCGCCGCGGCTCGGCCGCCGGTTCCCCCTGGTTCGGCCGGGCGGTGGTTGTCGGTTCCGGGGAGGAGACCGGGACCGTGGGGCGGGGCCGGAAGCGCAGGATCCGGAAGCGCATGGTGGCGACGACCTCACCTGCCTGGTCGCGGTAGTCGATGCGAGTGGTGATGAAGTGTCCGGCTCCGAGGGCGGTGTGCTTCTCGGGCGAGACCGTCTCGATGACCGACTCGGCCCGTAGTCGGTCACCCGGTACCAGGGGCCGTCGGTACCGCTGCTCGCAGTCGGTGGCCACCACCGAGCTGAAGCCGGCCTCGTCGAGCAGGCCGAACAGCTCGTCCAGGGCGGCGTCCAGGTCTGGCGCGGTACCGGGACGACCAGCAGCGGCGGCGGCGCGGGCCTGCTCGATCTCCATGGAGCGCCGATAGCCGCGCATGATCCATGCCTGGAGCATGGTGGGCGGCGCCACCACCCCGGAGAACCCGGCCGCCCGTGCCGCCTCCTCGTCGACATAGACCGGGTTCTCGTCGCCCATGGCCTCCACCCAGTGGCGGATCATGGCCTGGTTGACCTCGTCGGGCGCCTCTACCGGTGGGCCGGCCGCTCGGCCTTCGAAGGCGGAGAGGCGGGCGGCCAGGTCCGGGCTCTCGGGCAGCTCCGGGCTCTCGGACAGCTCTGGGCTCTCGGACAGCTCCGGGCTCATCGGCGGGCCCGGGTCATGTGCAGAGCGG
>JASHZK010000159.1 GCA_030042575.1 Acidimicrobiales bacterium | reverse complement strand
ACGACCAAGATACGCCGATCGAGGTCTGGTGTTTTGGCTCCTCAGGGTCTGTCATCGCTTCACCAGACACGTGCCACCGCCTTAGCTTATTCAAGCCCGGTGATCCCAGTCGGGCGTTCTTCCAGCTAGGGAGCGAAGTACCGACACTCGTCGGACCATCCGTAGGCCATGATGGGGAGGTGGCCCGTGACAGTCGGATCGTGTGGCTCGACGACGTGACCCCGGCCGATTGGATCGCCCCCCGGCTCCATCCAGGGTTGTCGGACACAGGGTCGATCGTCCCGGAGGGGTTTGAGGCGTACTGTCGGATTTTCCACCCCTGGGACGATGGGAGCGGTCGTCGTAGGCGCTGGGCCCAGGTGGCCATGGTGAACGGGCGCACGGTCCACGCAGAGATGCAGGCGCACATGATCGACCGACCGGTGGGCCGAGCATCGCCGCCCTACAACTACAACGACTACATCGACAAGATGGTGTGGGGCAGCCTTCCGCCACCTGAGCGGGCCGCTCTGGTGGACCTCCTCGCCGCCGTGACCCCTGCCGATGAGGCTTGCTGGTTCTGCGCGTGGGATGGCTTTGGCGACAGCGAGGCGCGAGACACCACCCCACGCGTGCATCTGCCGAAGCGGGACTATCTCTTGTACACCGGTCCGCTCGACCTGGCCCTCGTGGACTACAGTATCTGGGAGCATTCACCGAACATCTGGTGGCCTCAGAGCCGCACGTGGATTGTCGTCACCGAGATCGACTACGCCTGGACCTATGTCGGAGGCCCCGGGCACCTCATTGAGGCGATCGTGGGGTCCAAGCAACTTGAAGCCTTGCCAGTAAGGCTTACTGACAAGCCCTTCTACGACTCAGACCTGCTAAATGCCGCCCTCGACGGTCAGTGAGGGGGCCGCTGCGGCACTTCGAGGACGCTCGGACCGACCAGCTAACCGCATGGAGCTTCCGCTGGATATCGGCAGGTCCGGCCAGAATGTTGAAGGGGACTCGAAACGACCGTCGCCCACGGGCGAATCGCGGCACGTTCGTCGGCACCAGGCCTGACCGATAGTGCCGTTTACCCCGCCCCTACCCGCCCCCAGCCCTCCCGATATCGCTGCGGCCCGTCAGCCCTCGTCCTCCCCGCCCTCGCTTTCCCCGCCCTCGTGCTCCGGCTCCCACAGCCTCGCCCCTGGCCCCTCCTCCTCACCCTGGCCCTCGTCCTCGGCCGGCCGCTGTCCCCACTCCCCGATGCAGTGCTCGCAGATGAAGGCACGTCGGCCCTGGACGAACCGCCCCGACTCAGATGGCCGTCGATCGCAGAATGAGCAGGCAACGAGTTGTGCCTCATTCGGGGCAAGTTCCTTGGCGAGGGGGCTTCGAAGTACTTGGATGGTGTCGGCTCGGCGTGAACCTTCCTCTGGCGACGGTCTAGGGCCAGAGAGGAGCTGGATGACGGTCTGGCTGACCTGATCCAAGTCCACCCCGAGACTGACCAACACCTGGGCAGCCACGCCTTCACCTTCACGGAGAAGGCCGAGAAGCTGGTGCTCGGTGCCGATGTAGTTGTGTCCGAGGTTGAGGGCCTCGCGCAATGACAGCTCCAGGACCCTCTTGGCCCGAGAGGTGAAGGGGGGCGAACCGGAGCGCAGTCTCGTCCTTGGGGGGACCGCCTCTTCAACTTTGGCTCGCAGGCCTTCCAGCGAGAGGCCGAGTTGCTCCAGTGCTCTGGCGGCGACTCCCTCACCTTCGTGGGCGAGCCCTAAGAGGAGGTGCTCGGTGCCGATGAAGTCGTGGTTCAGGAGGTCTGACTCTTGCTGAGCCAAGACGAGGACCCGGCGGGCTCGGTCGGTGAATCGCTCGAAGATGGCCTATAGCGTCCCACGGGTCGTGGACGAGGTTCAGGCGCTCGCTACTTGTGGCCGTCCAGCTTGGCCAACCATCTCGCCTGCAACGGACCTGAGCAAGACCTGCCGTACAATGATGGGCCCTTGAGGGCAAGCAGGCGGGGGGATCATGATCGCCATCGTCTCGGAGGTCCACCATCGAGGAGGGGCCGTGGTTGGTCTCCTCTTCCTCGTCATCGTCATCGCCGTGGTGGTGTGGCTGGCCGTTTCGAGGTCGAAGCAGAAGGCCCGTGCCGATAGAGCAGAGGCCGAGTTGTCCTCGCTCAAGTCGGCCTATGGACAGATGATGGCCAGCAGACCGCAGAACGTCGCTGCGCCAAGCCAACCAGGGTCTCGGCCAGCGCCACCTCCCACGACGGGACCACCACCGGCATGGCCGGGACCGTCGTAGAACGAGCCAGCAGCCAGGCGAGGGTCCCGACCGGCATTCCCCCTCCTCGGTCGCCAACTCGCCCACGATGGGAAGGTGCCAGCCCGCCGTCCAAGCCGTGAGGCAGTGGAGGAGGCCACCGACGTCCTGCGCCGGGTCCTCAAAGCCATCGAGGACGGTGAGCTGGAGGTCCGAGCCGGCTCCGACGTCGCCTTCGTGAGGCGGCTGGAAGGAGCTCTGGCGGCCTTGGAAGCCGCCGGTGGTCGTCGTCCGCCCGAACCCAGGTCAAGGCCGGAAAAGGGGTCCTAGCCCACCGTTTCGATTGTGCAACCCCTCCCTTGACCACTTCCCGGTACCCTGGGGCCTGTGGATAACCCACCCCTCCAGGTCCTGGGCTACGTCCGGGTGTCGACGGCCGAGCAGGCCGACTCGGGGCTGGGCCTGGCCTCCCAGGAGGCGACCATCCGCTCAGCGTGCGAACGCCGAGGCTGGGAACTACTCGACGTGGTGGCCGACGAGGGGGAGTCCGGCAAGTCCCTCGACCGCCGGGGGCTTCAGGGCGCTCTCAGCCGCATCGCCGCGGGGGAAGCCGATGGACTGGTAGCCGCCAAGCTCGACCGCATCAGCCGCAGTGTGAGGGACTTCGCCGACCTCCTCGACTGGTTCGACGTGGCCGGGGCCACCCTCGTCGCCTTGGACGTGGGCGTCGACACCAGCACCCCCGGCGGGAAGCTCATCTGCAACGTCTTCAGTGCCGTGGCCGAGTGGGAAAGAGACACCATCGGCGGCCGCACGAGCGACGGACTGGCGGCGCTGCGGGCCCAGGGGAGGCCCATCAGTCGTCCGGCGGTGGCGGACAACCCGGAGCTGGCCGGGCGCATCCGATCCATGCGGGTGGCCGGGGCCAGCTACCAGGCCATCGCCGATGCCCTCAATGGAGACGGGGTGCCCACCCTGCGGGGTGCTGCCAAGTGGACCGTGTCGGCGGTGCGGGGGGCGGCAGGGTACCGGCGACCGAAGGTGCGAAAGAGGGTGCCAGCGCTGCCAGCGGTGGCTCGTGGGAGACCACGCTTCACCAGTTCAAGCTGAAGGAAGTAGCTGCCAGTTCCTGCTGTGATCTCGCAGTCTGGGCGGCTTGCCCCCCACAGAGGCCCCTCCTCCTCGGTCAGCTCGTCCCCATCGTCGGGTTACTCAAGGACGACGTGGTGCTCGGGCCCTTGCTCCGTCACACGTCGTCCTCCTCGCTGTCGTTGTCATCCACCAGGCCCAGTGGGTCATGAACGAACTGGTCCTGCCAGTCGAGGATGGCGTCCACCACCCGGTCGATCTCTTCGTCCGACAGGTCCGCCACGGCCAAGAGGAACCGCATTGAGGATCCCCGCTCGGCTCGATCGGTGGTATCGACCGGAGGACGGCCGACAGCAGGCTTGTCGTTACTCACGCGGCATCACCGTCCTCGACGTCCGGCTTCTCATCGGGCTCAGGCTCTTCGCCCTGGAGCAGCTCGTCGACTTGCCGGAGCCAGGCGTCCAGGGACGAGCGTCGAGAACTCTGTGTCATGTCGTCCTCCCATCGGCCATGGCATTCGCACCGCTGCCCTCTCGGGCCGGTTGCGCCGGGGTCAGAGGGCCATGTCCCTCACCCGGATCTGGATGGAACTGGCACCATCATAGCGCCGACCATGAGGCAATACGTTCAGGTCATGGTCGTGATACCACTCGATGTGCTCGGTGGCAGGGTCCCCTCGAACACTGCCATCCGCAGGCGGGACAGCGCGCACCGAAGTGTGAGATCTGTTCTTTGCTGATGGGTTGAATCACAACGTGGAACGTGGTCGTATTCGACCAGCATCCAGGCATAGCTTTCGAACGGGTGGCCTCCAAACCCGGCGCTCGGCAGTGGCGCTTTTCGCACACCGGTCCACCACAATCGAACGTTCTCGGGTCGATCAGCTAGCCACTGCCGTTCGTGAAATTCCAGCTCGGAACGGAGTAACCAATGTCTGCCCAGGCGAGGCGGTACAGATTGCAACATGGTCGGAGAGCAGCAGCGGCATCTTGTTCCTCGGTGGAAGAATCCTGAGAGTAGTGGCAGTCTCCATGTCGCAGAGTGCGGCTGGGTAGTTGTCGGGGCTTGAAATTCCCACCGCCATATTGGCATAACCATCTGCGGGCAGGACCACTGAAGTGATCGGTTGGTCGGTCAGGTTCGCGTGCCCAGCGACGTACCCGATTTGTTGGCCGGAGCTGTTCAGAAACGAGACGCTCGGGTAACCAGTGAGAACGCACGGCTCCTGGTTCCGATTCTGGAGGTCGATCTGCGAGTAGCCCGTCCCAGCCGCAGCCCCTCCGGGCCCCAGCTTTGCCACCAGACTGGGCGTCAGGCAGATCGCCGTGCCAGTGGGACGGGGGGTGGTGGTAGGAGTATGGGTACTCCTGGTACGAGGCCCCTGATTGACGAGGTACAGGCCTGAACCTGCACCGACAACGGCCAGCACGACCAGGGATCCGATCCAACGGTGGCGACGCCGTTGTCGTTGGCGGGCTTCCTCGATGAGAGCCTGCTCTTCTCTGCGCTCACCTACGGGAAGGTCTGTGACCATCGGTCCACCGAGCGCGGTGCCTGAGCCGTTCATTGAGGGCCTCGCGAGCCTGCGGCAGCTCGGAGGCCGGGGCTTTCTCTTCGTGTCTGTCCTCACCACGAACCCGCTACCTCGACTCACGACAGCCGGGACCGCTGATCCCATCGTCCCCCTCGCTCCAGCTCCGGGGCCCGATGACCATAGTGCTAGTATAAGTAGCACGATGCTGGACGTCCATCTCGATCGTGCTGACCCCCTGGCATTGCACGAGCAGGTCGCGGCCGAGATCCGTCGAGCCATCGCCGACGGTGAGGCCAAGGCGGGGGAGCGTCTGCCTCCGGCCAGGGACCTGGCGGCGGTCCTGGGCGTCAACGCCAACACCGTGTTCCGTGCGTTGCGACTTCTTCGCGACGAAGGTCTCCTGGAGTTCCGGCGAGGGCGGGGAGTGACGGTCGTCGGTGGTGCGGACAAGCGCAGCACCGTCATCTCCCAAGCCCACGAGCTGGTACGCGAAGCCCGCAGGCAGGGCTACCGGAAGGATGAGCTGCTCCATCTCATCGAGCGGCTTGCCTGAGTGGGTCGAGTTGAAGCTTCTTGCCCGCGACCCGGTTGGTCTTTCAGATCCCGCCCCCAGCCCAGTCGAGGCGCTCATCGAGGAAGCTCGCCAACACCAAAGACGAAGACGTCGCAGATGGGGGGCGTCGTTGGCTGTGGCCCTGGTCGTGGGCGTGGTCCTCATGGTCGGACTCAGTGGCCCCGGTGGACCCTCGGGACGGCCGTCGCATCCTGCTTCCACGCCCGGCAATGGAGCCGTCTCGCAACAGACGGCGAGTGCCCCCACGGGGGTACCGGGCACCTTGGTCTCCGCCGTGGGTGAGCTGGGACCAGGAGCCGTCTGGGCCATGAACGGGCGGACGGTTTTCTCCTCCAGCAACAGCGGCCAGAGCTGGCGCATCATCACGCCACCTGCGCTTGCAGACCAGTCGGTCGCTGGCCGGATCAACTCGGTGATCGGCTTCGGTTCTGATGACCTGTGGCTCGGGGCGATGGACGTCATCGGGGCCGTGCCGAATGCGCAGTTGGAGCATTCGCTTAACGGCTCCGTTCGAGGAACAGAGATGTTCTACTCCACCGACGCCGGGGTGAGGTGGGAGTCGAGTTTCCTACCGGGCTGTGTGCAGAGCTGCGGGGAAAACCCCGAGGTGACCTTTATCAATGCGGAAGACGGCTTCGCAGCGCTCAGTGCCGCTTCCTCGTCAGGAATGAGCTATCTGTTCTCAACCACTGACGGAGGCGCGACATGGACCCTCGTGTCCACCCCCCAGATGGCCGGATTATCGGTGGTCTTCACCAACACTCAAGACGGATGGGCTGTCAATGCCGAGTCGGCGGTCGGTGGTGAATCTTCTGGCTCTCTCTACGAGACGACGAAAGGCGGCGTTACCTGGAGTCGCGCGCCCGGTCTTCCTGCACAACGGCAGTACTACCTGCCCGTCCTCGTCGGCGAAGACGCCCTGGTGTTCAGCCCTACACCCTCACCGGTCGTGTTCGTGAGCAACGACCAGGGCAGCACTTGGAGCGGGGTCCCAGTCCCGGTCCGAGGTTCTGCGTCACTGTCGGAGCCGGAACTCTGGTTCTCTGCCCCGACTCCGACCGCCTGGTTCTTGTCATGGCGTAGCTCGCTCGTCGAGACGACCGACGCCGGACGTCATTGGACAAACATCAACGAGAAGGCTGCGTTCCCCGACGACCCAGGCCCTGGCAGACCAAAACCCGTTGTCTGGGGCCTCGACTTCACCTCGCCGACGGCCGGGTTGGCAATCGCTGGGGTACGTCCCTGTAAAGCTCCCGGTGGGTGTGCTAGTGAAGCCTTGATTGCTACCAGCAATGCGGGTCGCACTTGGCGCTACCTGAATCCGTAGGAAAGCCGGAACAAGACCGAGCGACGTCTCAGGCGGCTGCGAGACGGGCTCGTCAAGCTGCTGGAGGAAGAAGCCGGCGGCGAGTGAGGCTCACCGGTAACGGCTGATAGCAGGTATGGCGTCGTCGGCAATCGGTCGGAGTGGGGACGGGATCGAGCCGTAATGCACCCGGCAGTAGCGGTCCGTCGCAGGGCGCCGTTGCCGCTACTGGTGCCCATCGTTATGCGCTCCCTCGTGGGATCCAGATCGCCCAATCGGGCGCTGGCCGCCACTTCGACCGTCACGATTCCACTGCGTCGTTCTGGGCCGTATAGGGCGTCCATCAGGACTGGGGTACCAGCGCTTGTTGCATGCCATCTAGCGGCACCTCGGGGTCGGAGCACGCCGAGCTTTGGGATATTGGGACGCTCGACCTGCGTGGTCAGGACACGCTTTTGAGCCGCGCCGCGGATGCAACTGGCCAGCTATGAAGTGGGTGTCG
>JASHZK010000158.1 GCA_030042575.1 Acidimicrobiales bacterium | reverse complement strand
ACGTGAACGTCGACACCATCGTGCAGAACGTCTCGGTTCACGGGACGACCGACATTTCCTTCACGGTTCCCCGGGACGACCTGGCCCCCAGCCTGGAGGTCACCCGGAGCCTGCTCCCGGACATCGGGGCGTCCGAGGTGCTGGCCGACAGCGACATCGCCAAGGTGTCCCTGGTGGGGGCAGGAATGCGGACCCATCCCGGAGTGTCGGCCACCATGTTCGAGACTCTGGCGCAGCACGGCATCAACATCGAGATGATTTCGACGTCGACGATTCGCATCTCCTGCGTCGTGCGGTCCGACCGGGTGGAGGAAGCGGTGCGTGCCCTTCACGACGCCTTCGGGCTCGGCTCCTAGGCTCGCTCCTCTCTGGCCGCAGCCCGGGTCGGTCCGGACGCCGACCCCTCGGCTCGGGGGAAGCCGAGCAGCCCGTAGGATTTCCCCATGCGCGTGGGGGTACTGGGGGCCACAGGCCAAGTCGGTACGGTCATGCGGGCCGTGCTGGCCGAGCGCCGCTTCCCGGCTGACGAGATGCGGTTCTTCGCTTCCACCCGTTCCGCCGGCCGCCGTTTGCCCTGGGCCGACGCCAGTGGCGGCGAACTCGTCGTCGAGGATGCCGAGAACGCCCCGGACGCCGGGCTCGACATCGTGCTCATGTCGATCGGGGCGGCTGCCTCGCGGGAGCTGGCTCCTCGGCTGGCCGGGTCGGGGGCCGTGGTCATCGACAACTCTTCGGCCTGGCGGATGGACCCTGAGGTGCCGCTGGTGGTGCCGGAGGTGAATCCCGACGCGTTGGCCTCGATCCCCAAGGGCATCGTGGCCAACCCCAACTGCACCACCATGGTGGCCATGCCGGTGCTGGGGCCCCTGCATCGGGAGGCCGGGCTCAGGCGGATGGTCGTGTCGACCTACCAGGCGGTGTCGGGGGCCGGGGGCAAAGGGGTGGCCGAGCTGGAGGAGGAGCTGGCCAAGACGGCCGAGCACGCTGTTGCCCTCACCTTCGACGGCCGGGCCGCCGACTTCCCTCCCCCCACCGTGTTCGCCGGACCGGTGGCCCACAACGTGCTCCCGCTGGCAGGCCGTGTCGTCGAGGACGGCTCCGAAGAGACCAACGAGGAGCAGAAGCTGCGCGACGAGAGCCGCAAGATCCTGGGCATTCCCGATCTGGCCGTGTCGGGAACCTGTGTCCGGGTCCCGGTGTTCACCGGCCACAGCTTGTCGATCAACGCCGAGTTCGCTCGTTCCCTGCATCCAGGGCGGGCCCGTGAGCTGCTCGCCCAGGCGCCAGGCGTGCGCCTGGTCGACGTCCCCAGCCCACTGGCCGCCGCCGGCATCGACGACACGCTGGTGGGGCGGATCCGCCGGGATCCGACTGTCGAGCACGGTCTGGCCCTGTTCGTCTCGGGAGACAACCTGCGCAAGGGCGCTGCCCTCAACGCGGTGCAGATCGCCGAGGAGCTCCTCGCTCGTCGGAGCTGACCGAGCTTCTCCGGCGCCGCAACCGCGGCATCGTCAGCGTTTGCCCACGCTCGGTCATTACCCGGGACGCGCCCTCTTACCCGGTGTCGCGGAGCCGTTGACCTCGGTCGTCCTCGGAGTCGGGCGGGGCTCGGAACCGCCATTGCCCCGGTCCGCCTTCGAGGACGAACCCCCCGTACGTGATCATGTCGTGGTGCCTGGCACACACGCGGGCCAGGTTGTCCAGAGACGTCGTGCCGCAACGGGCGTAGTCCCGGACGAAGTGATGGTTCTCGAGACCGACCGCCACCGAGCAGCTGGGCCACACACAGGTCGGATCTCGCTCCTCCAGAGCCGTCTGCTGGTGGGCCGAAACTGCACGCCCGAAGTGGCAGATGCTCCTCACGTCCTTGGAGTCCCGAATGACTCCCTTCACGAACGCTTCGGGCCAAATCCTCCGCACCGTCGCTACGGGTGTCGGGCCTATGCCGGCGATCTCACACATTTCGCCGTTCTTGACGTAGCCGCGGCGCGCCGCCGCTGCGTCCACCCTCAGAACCAGGGTGTCGGTTCGGGCGCCCGACCGCCCTCTGTGAGCGTTGGCGCCGGCGCGGCCCGTCTGAGCCCTGCTCGTGACAAGGGCGACCAAGGCGTCTGCCCGGTACGCCTGAGGCGACTCGGGATTCTCGTCCAGGCGAGCTTGACGGAAGATGGCGTCGGCTTCGGCCTGGATCGATGACACCACTCGTGCCCCGGCCTCGGCGGGCAGGCGAGCGTCGAGACGGAGAAAGCCTTCGTGATCGAGATAGTGGCGCAGGGAGCGTTTTTGGAAGATGGCTCTTGCTCGAGCTTCCTCCTCTTCTTGGGAGGCCGATTGGGCAAGCACCTGGCGAGCCCGGCTCTGCAATCCTTTGAGTGAGTCGGTTTCGGCGAGGGCGAGCAGCTCCCGCTCTGAAGTCGGGTCCTTGGTGGCCGCTCTGGTGACCTCCTTGGCCTGGGCACCCGAGAGGGTCCCGGAGCGAAGCGCCTCGGCTGTCTCGGGCAACTCGGCCAATGATCGGGACGTCTCGAGGGTCGAGATGGCGTCACCCACAGATGTCTTTGTCAGCTCGGCCAGCCAGTAAGCGGGTGTCGTGTGGCCCTGATCGGTTACGGCCGTCGAACCCGCGGCCCGAGAGGCGAAGAGGAGCTTGCCCGCCGTGGCCAGCCTCTCGATGTGGCAGAGGTCTTCTACGACCTGTGCCGCCTGGACCGTGGTCACCCGCTGCGGGTCGACCTCGGCCAGAAAAGCCTGCAGCTGGTGGACCATCTTGTGCAGGGCGGAGGCCATGAAGTGATGGTGTCACGGGGGTGTAACACCAAGAGAGGGAACAGAAAACTACATAATAACAAGACAAGGAAGAAGAGGAAGTGGGGGTGGCAGACGGCGCAGAGCTCAGGTGCCAGGCGACGCCCGTGGGCCGGAGCGAGCGGTCCTATGCGTCGCGTTGGGCCAGGGTGGCGATGCGGCGGGCGAGGTTCACGGCGTGGTCGCCGAAGCGCT
>JASHZK010000157.1 GCA_030042575.1 Acidimicrobiales bacterium | reverse complement strand
GACGAAAAACCATGAATCCCCAAATGTGACGACGTTGTTTCGGCCCCGAAATGTGAAGAATCGAAGATTGTGAAGCTCCCCGACACCCGAGGCGACGTGTGGGCGTGGGGCGGGGACGGTTCCGGGGCGTTCCACATCGTCGACCGCCACGTCTCGGCCATCTCGGTAACAGCAGCCAACGTCCTGGACCTCCACCTCTGATCCGCAGGTGTCGGGGTGAAATGTCAGTTTTGACGATATGTGTGTGCGTGACCGGCGGTTTGAGTGGGACCAACCGGGGGGTGAGGTACTGACATGAGGCGCCTGACGTCGTGGATCGCCATCGGCTGCCTGATGGCCGGCGCCCTGGTCGTCGGCCTCGGTGGTGTCGCCGGCGCCCAGAGCGGCGCCGTGTACCGCTGGGGCGTGTACGAAGGTGCCACCGTGAACGAATCGGCATCCGAGGTCCATCCCACCGCCGTCCACGGCTTGAGCGATGTCGTGGCTCTGGCGGCGGGCAACGAGGCGAGCTACGCCCTCGAAGGCGACGGTGCGGAGTACAGCTGGGGCAACGGGCGGGTCGGCGAGCTCGGGAACGGGAGCAAAACGGCGTACTCGAGCAGGCCCGTGCGGGTGGCATTCCCGGCGGGCACCGACATCGAAGCCATCGGCGAAGGAAACGGATGGGCGGTGGCCGCCGACGCCGCCGGCCACGTATGGGCGTGGGGCGAGACCTCCAGGGCGGGAGCGGCGTGCCTGGGCGGTGGTGGCAGCATCAGCCTGAGGCCCCATCGAGTACCCGGGTTGAGGGACGTCACCGCGGTGGCGGGAGCTTCCAGCCACGTCCTTTTCCTCGAGTCCAGCGGAAAGGTCTACGAGTGCGACCAAGCCGACCACGCACCATCGCTCAAGGCCGGATTGCCGTCGGGCGTCCGGGTCACTGCCGTCAGCGCAGGAGACACTTTCCTGTCAGTGCTCCTCGTCGACGGCGAGATCTGGAACTGGGGAGACGGGAGCCACGGCCAGCTCGGTAACGGAACTTTCCGATCGGCGTCCGGGCCCGTGGAGGTCCACCTCCCGGCGGAGACGACCGCCACGCAGATCTACGCCGGTGGGAGCACGGCCGCCAACGGCCAGGAGATCGCCCTGCTCGACACGGGCGCCGTGGTCGCCTGGGGGGCGAACGCCGACATGCAGCTGGGCACCGGTACCACCACGGCCGCCGACACTCCCACCTACGTCAAGACACCGGCCGGCGTGACCTTCACCTACGTGGCCACCGGGGGGGCGACCTCCTACGGCCTCGACTCGGCGGGGCGACTGTGGTCGTGGGGGGCCAACGCCGGCGGCTCCGCCGGGACCGGCCACGGCACGGGCAACGTCTATCCCCCCCGCCGCATCGACAGGGGGGTGACCCTCGTGTCCACCACGGCGGCGAACGTCCTCGACTATCACACTGGGTAGCCGGATCGACGCCTCTGGCGCCTGGGAGGGCCTCGGCGCCGGGCGTTGCGGGGAGGAAGTGGGTTTGCGGCCTGAGCGGCTCCTGGGGGCTCCTGGGACCCTCTCAGGGCTATCCCAGCGAATGTTCCGGAGGCCGGACGCCACGCCGAGGGTTTCGCCGCCCGAGCAGGGAGAAACCGGGGCAGGCGTCGGCCGGGTGGTCCCAGGGACCCGCAGCCGGCAGCAGCCCGCTCGGAGGTACTCCGGTCAGGAACCGATCCCGAGGGGGGGCAACCCGTATCGGCGGAGTGTGCGGTACCAGGAATTGGCGAAACGGCGGCTGGTACCGGGAAGGTTCCGTCCGAGCAGCGCCGAGGTCGACGGTGATTCTCGGGGGAGTCCGGGGGACTGGAATCGACTGTGGGTACCCTTGAGTCCGACGGCGATCTCCCACAACGCCGATTGTTCTGTGGTCAGCGCCGCGTCTGTGCCCGTCTCGAGGTCCTCTACGGAGTGATGACGCAACCCTCCGTCGAGGAACCCGCGGAGCACGTGGTCGTCGAACGACAGTGCTGCCCCCGCGTCGGCCAAGAAGCGGGTCGTCTGGTCGCACCAGTGGGAGGGAACCGTGATCAGATCGGAGTAGTCGGTGACGAGAACCGGCATCTCCCCACAGTCCCTGAGGACGCCACGCAGACTGCGCTCCCAAAGGGCGAGACCCTCGTCGATGGGAATGCGCTCCCTCGTCGCAGCCAGCGAGTGCGCCACCTCGAGCGGATGGCGGAGCACGACCACCACCGCCAGGTCGATTTTCAAGGTCGCTCGCCAAAAGGGAACCAGGGTGCAATTCCTGGGGTCCTTCCATGCCCATTGTCTGGTTGGATGCGAGGTCGAGAGCAGGCTCCGCCCGATGGCGCGGTCCCTGGCCAGGCGAAGGCTCCCAGGCCGCACGACGCTTGGAGGACAACGCCAACTCCCTCCCAGAACACCAAGGAGCTCGTTGTTGAACTGCATCATCGTCCGGCTCTCCCAGTAGCCCCGAGTGTTGTTGCCGTCCCCTTGGAAGAGGTCTTCCCGTCGGCACAACGGGACGCCCAACAGGTTGATCACACGAGTGACGGCCGACGTCCCGCTCCTGTGGGCTCCGAGCACCAAGATGCCGAGCTCGGGAACAGTGCTCGAGCAACCGGAGCCCTGGTCGTCTACCACCCGAATATGTTGCCCCACCAGTGAACGTTCAGGACGGGGGACGCCACGCCGGGGGCGTGGCGGCGTCCAGCATGGCGAGCTCGCGCTCCACCTCGGGTGGCTCCCGACCGAGCTCGGGGGGATCGAAGGCCGGCCACGGTCCCACGAGCCCCGACAAGGTGTCGTGGAGGGCGAGCGCCCCCGGGCACTGACGAGCCACGTCGTCGCGGCTATGGGTGCTGTGACGCAGCTCGGCGTCGACACCGACGGCCACCTCGCCGTGGGCGAGGCGGAGACCCAGTCCCGAGAGAAAGCCGGCCGCGGACCTCGACCATCCGGGCGGGTCGGACAGCAGGTCGTCGAAGCGGGTGACGAGCACGGGCAGGCCGCGGGCGTGGGCGACGGCCAGCCGGTTGTAGCGCTCCCACAGGGCCACGGCGACCGAGGTTCCCATCTCGTTTCGTCTCTGCAGGGAGCGGGCCACATCGAGCGGGTTGCGCAGCACCACCACGGCAGCCACGGCGTCGCCCAAGGCGGCTCGCCAGAAGGGCAGGAGCAAGCAGGCCCGGGGGTCCTTCCACACCCACCCACGCCGGGGATAGGCCCGGCGGAAGACGGCTCGGGCCTGGCGCGGCGAAAACTGGATCCGGGCGGCGGCCCCACCGTAGGCGTCACCGGCGGGAGGCGGGTGCCACCACGAGCAGCCCATCTGGCCGAGCAGGTGGTTGTCGAGGGTCATGAGCGTCTGGCTCTCGAAATGGCCGGTTGGGTTCCACGGCCCGCGAACGGAGTCGTTGGGTCGGCTGGGTGTGAGTCCGAGCTGGCTGACCGCCCGGGTGACGGCGGAGGTGCCGCTGCGATGCATGCCCAGCACCAGCACGCCTTTGGCCTTCACGGCGTCAGCTCGCCGATCAGGGCACCGCTGCCGGATGCCACAGCGGCAGTGGCCGGTCCAAGATCGATTCGAGGAGCCTCACCTCGGATTCGAACTCGGCCTCGAGCGTCCGACGCAGGCCGGGGTCCATGGGGGGACGAGGGCGCTCGACGGTGTTCAGATCCTGCAGTCGTCGCCGCAGCCGGGCCCGGCCCCGGGCGCTGGGCACGACCGCCCGTCCGGCGCGCCGGAGTCCGGACGGGGCGCTGCGCAGGATCTGGCGCAGGGCGGCGCTCCTCACCACCTTGTTGCCGTTCACGACCGTGAAATCGGGGCGATAGGTAGCGTCGAGGTCGAGGAATTCCAGGATCCGCCCGTAGACGCCAGCCGGGTCCGCCACCAGGTCGTCGTAGATCACGACGTGGACCTGGTCGGGCCCGAAGGCAGACAGGTAGCGCTCGAGCTGACCGGCGTAGCGGGCGATGTCTCGGTAGAAGAGGCCGAAGGCGTGCTTGCAGCCGGGGGGGATGCCCTGGCCCCGGCGGCGTTCGTCCTCGGCGGCCAGGGCGGCGGCGAAGTCATCGAGGTCCTCCTCGCCCTGGAACAGCATCTCGCTGTGCTCGGAGTACATCTGGTCCACCGGGTGGCGCAACATGACCAAGACCCGACTGGTGGGGTCGTGGCGGCGGATCTCCTCGGCGGCGCGGCGCGAGTACAGGTAGAACACCGAGCGATCCACCCGGTAGCGCTCACGGTCGTGGCCGGCGAACCACTGGCAGTAGGCATCCCATCCGATGTGCCAGGGCTCGCCGTGCTCGGTCCGGAACTCGAGGTCGCTGCCGAAATAGCTCAGCTCCTTGTCCGCCACGAACACCTCGGGGTGCGCGTTCAGGTACCGGCCGATGGCGGTGGTTCCCGACTTCGGTGCCCCCACGATGAACAGGTTGGGAGCTGTCACCGCTTGTCGTGGACGAGTGCCGGGTCGTAGGTAGCGGCGAAGGCTCGCTCGAATTGCTCGAGGCTGCGCGGCTCGGGGAGGGGCAGGACCCGATGCAGCTCGTCGGGACGCTCCAGGAAGTCGGGGAAACGCAAGGTGGTCACCGGGACTCGATGCTCGGCCGTGGCCGTGAGCAGCAAACCCAAGCCGTAACAGTAGTTGTGCTTGCCCCAGTCCTTGGCCCGGGTCGGGTACATGCCCACCCGGACCCTGCTGTCCGCCATGGCGTCGAGGGGCCTGATGGTGAGCACGACGTTCTCGACGGGGGCGCCGCTGGCCAGCCATACCCGCAAGGTGAAGCAGAATCGCGGGTCTTTCGCCACCGGGCGCTCCTTGGCCATGGCCCGCAGTTCTTCGCCGTGGCGGTCAGTGACGACCGGCAGCTGCTCCCACCGCATGAGATCCGGGGTGAGGCGCCCGTAGCGCACGACGTCCACCGCCCGGGCCAGAGGGGGACGGAACCTGCCCGGAAGCCGGGCGCCGACCGACGCCACCGTGGCGTCGAGCGCCTGCAGGGCCCGGCCACCCCGGCGTCGCCTGATGGAGACGCCGAGCTCCTCGGCCAGGAGCAGGTTCATGCGCCGCATGTCGTCGGCCTCGAATCCGGCCATGGCCGAGGGGTGCCATCGACCGCCCGGGTCGAAGCCGAGTTCCCGGTACAGCGCGGCGAGAAAAGAGGTCCCGCTGCGCCCGGGACCGGTGATGACGATCATGCCGGCACGCTCTCCGACACCGACGGGGCGGCCCGGGGCGTCGCTGCCACCTCGTCGACGGGGAAGCGACGCTCGTGCATCGGCTCCACGGGGAAGCGCAGGCCCAGGCGGCCGGTGGCCCCGTCCGCCAGCCCCCGGCCGATGGCCACCAGGCTGCGCACCCGCCGTCCCCGTTCGCGCAGCAGGGCCCGGCCCAACAACTTGGACAGGTTGCGGGGGTACCAGCCGACCCGGCGCATGAGATGGAGATGGAGGTAAAGCATGTTGCGAGCTTCGTAGTAGTACTTCCAGGTGGGCACCGGCCCCACCTGGCGGATGGCGTCGTGTTGCACCATGGCCCCTTCGACGATGCGCCGGCGATGACCGGCCGTGGGGATGCGCCAATGGGTGTACTCGTTGTCCTCTGCCCACCAGAAGAGCTCTGCTTTGGGGACGCCCACCTCGTCGACGATGCCACGGGCGATCACGAAGCCGCACCAGGCTCCCCACTCCCCCACCGAGCCGTCGGGCTGGACCGAGCGAGGAAAGCAAAAAGCACGCTCGGGTTCCGCCGCACAGTCACCGAGGAGCACTTCCAGGCAATCGGGGTCAGGGACGATGTCGTCGTCGAGGACCCAGGCCAAGGGGAATTGGCCGGCGGCGAAGTGCGTGAAGGCACGCGCCCATCCCCCCGCCGGCCCGGTGTTCTGCTCGGAGCGGACGACGGTGAGCGGCTGTCCGGGACGGTCGAGCGCCTCGGCACGCACCGGTGGTTCACTGCCGTTGTCGACGACCAGGACGGCCGCCGGCGGTGTGCTCTGGCCGGCCACGGCGTCCACACACCGAGCCAGGGCACCGGGAGCGTTGTGGGTCACGATCATGGCCAGGGTGCCGCCGGCCAGTGAGGCGACCGACGCCCGGTCGTCGGGCTCGTCGGCGGTCACCACGCCGGTCGGCGCCTGAGGTGGCTCGGGCACGAGCTTCTCGCCGACCGAGCGCACGTAGCGAGGATGGCGACCCATCCGGCCCCGGGCCCCGTCCCACAGGCCGCGGACGATGGCCATGCGCTCGGCGGCGCCGTGGGCGAGCTGGAGGCGGCGCAACGAGTAGAGCAGGTGCCAGGCGATCCAGCTCCGTCTACCGTGGCGACGAGCCAAGGCGAAGAAGTTGCGGGCGAAGTAGTAGGCCCGCCAGGGCTCCTCGCTGTCGGTCGGGCGCTCGGCCACCAGGGCCTTGTCCCGGCCGGCGAGGGTCTGGTACCCGGCCACCTTGCGGGCGGCCACCACGTCCACCAGCAGCGAGAAGCCGGCGGCGCGCATCGAGCTGAAGAAGTCGAAGTCCTCGAATCCGAAGAACAACTCGGGATCCGGGAGCACCCCCGCCTCCACCACCCGGCGCGACAGCAGGGTGGCACCCCACATGGTCAGGTCCACGGGAGCGAGCTCCCCGGGCAGACCTCGGCGTGGGACCACGTTGCGGGTGTGGCCCGAGCGCCCCACCACCATCCGGCCGAAGGCGCACACCGCTCCCACCGGGGCCGTGGCCGGGTAGGCGGCGATCCGCTCCAGCAGGTCACCCAGGCGACCGTTGGGCAACCCCGCCAGAGTGATGTCGTCCTCGCACAGGTATGCCCAGCGCGTGGCGGGATCGGCGAAGGCCTCGAGGATCCCCCGGTGAAAGCCGCCCGCCGGGCCGAGGTTGTCGACCAGGCGCACCATGCGCACGGCAGCTTCGAGGTCGGGGTCGTCCAATCCCCCTTGGCCGTTCACCACGACGACGACCTGCCGTGGGTCGAGTCCTTCGTCCTCGATCAGGTGGCGGACCGCCGCCGTGGCCAGCCGGGGACGGCGGTGGGTGACCACCACCGCCGTTACGCCGTGGAGGGGCGAGGGACGGACCCTGCTCAGTTGAGCTCCCACTCGGCAGGCACGTAGACGGGCGAGAGCACCATGACGCCATTGGGCGCCTTGATCACGTCGGGGCCGAAGGCATCGAAGGACAACATGGGCTGCCACGGGAACTCGGCGATGTGCCCGCTGCCTACCGGCGCCCGCATCGCCCCCCACAACGAGTATCGCCCCTTGGGCAGGGGCAGGGCCTGCAGGCGGCAGCGCAGCTCGAATTCTCCGTCGGGGAACGACGTGGCGAAGCGCTGGACGAAGACCGGCTGGGCCGTGCCCTGGGAGATGCCGATGTGGAACACACCGAACATGGCCTCGGGCGAGCGGACCATGATCCGCAGGTGCACCGCTTCTCCTGACCGGACCCCGCCCCCGTCGGGCCCGGACACCTCGGCCTTGAGCACCCGGATGCCGCCGTCGCCGGCCGGCCCCAGCATGGACTGCTGCTCCACAGAGGTCCGGTACAGGTTGACGATCTGGCGGGCGGGCCCGGCGGCTCGCACGTAACCGCCGCTGAGCCACATGGCCTTTTCGCAGACGGCCTCCACCGTGGGCAGGTCGTGGGAGACGTAGAAGAGGGTGGCACCCTTCTGCACGACCTCGGTGATCCGCTCCAGGCACTTCTGCTGGAAGCGGGCGTCGCCCACGGCCAGCACCTCGTCCACCAGCAGCACGTCGGGCTCGAGATAGGCGGCGATGGCGAAGCCGAGGCGGATGGCCATCCCCGCCGAGTAGAACTTGATCTGGCGGTCGACGGCGTCGCCGATCTCGGCGAACTCCACAATGTCGGCGAAGCGCTCGTTGACCTGCTGGCGGGTGAGCCCGAGGATGGTCCCGTACAGGTAGATGTTCTCCTCGCCGCTCAAGTCGGGGTGGATGCCGGCACGGACGTCCAACAGGGCGCCGATCCTCCCCACCGTGGTCACCGTGCCGGCGGTGGGGTAGGTCGTCCTGCAGATCATCTTGAGCAAGGTGGACTTGCCCGAGCCGTTGATGCCGATGATGCCGTAGGTCTTGCCCGGCTCCACGTGCACGTTCACGTCGCGCAGCACCCACCGGTAGCCGCGGCTCCCGCCTCGGCCCATGATGCGGCGGCCCAATCGGGCGATGTGCTCCTGGAACAGGGGGATGGAACGGTCCGCCCGGAACCGCTTCCATACATGCTCTACGGAGACCGTGCCCTTAGGTGAGGTCGGCAAAGTTCACCTCGAGCTTCTTGAACAGGGCATAGCCCAGCACCATGTACACGATCGAGCTGCCGGCGGCGATGCCCAGGTACTCCCAGTGCGGTCCCACGCCGACGAGCATCGACCCCCTGATGTTGTCGATCAGCGGTGCCAGCGGATTGAGGATGGAGTAGAGCAGCTGCAGGTTGTGGTGCCCGGGTATGCCCGGGATGTGGACGTGGCGCATCTTGGTGAAGGGCCACACCACCGGGGTGGCCAGCATCCCGAACTGGGAGATGATGGGGATGACCTGCAACAGGTCGCGGGCCTGGACCATCGCCGAAGAGGTGAACAAGACCACACCAACGACGAAGGGCACCTCGATGAGGAAGTACAGCGGCACCCACAAGGTTGTGATCTTGGGCGTGTAGTGGTAGACGAGGAGGAGCATCACCAAGGGCGCCGTGCACAGCACGGTGGTGAAGGCCCCCTCCAGGATCTGGGAGATCGAGAAGCACTCGCGGGGGAAGTGCGTCTTGGCCATCATGACCTTGTTGGTCACGAGCGCACTGGCGCCACCGGTCATCGATTGACTGAAAAGGGTCCACCCCCACAATCCGGCGTAGGTGGCCAGGGCATAGGGGATCACCTTGCCGTTGAGGGCCCTGGTCTGGAACGAGGTCTCGTGACCGAGCAGAAGCGTGAAGATGAGCAGCATCAGCACCGGGTTGAGCACGGCCCACCCGAGCCCCAACAGCGCCTGCTTGTAGGTGACCCGGATGTCGCGTTCGGCCAGCGTGTACATGACGTCTCTGTGACGCCAGGCTTCGCCTGCAGAACGAAGCAGATGGGGCCGGTGCTTGTAGAAAAGCTCGCGGGGCGGCTCGTCGGGGATGTCACTGGCATCGAAGACCACCAGCCCGTCCGCGGCGTCATCGGGCAGCGGCAGCGGCTCGGCGATGGTCGACAACTTCGTACCCCCGGTCCCCCCAGCCGCCCGCCCGGCGGCACGCCCACGTTACCACGACACGTGCGCGATCAGTTACGGCCCGTCGGGACTCGTCGCTATACCATCGACCGCGTGGAGGGGGCAGCGGGCGACACCGATGTACCCCCGCCGGAACGCCCCCGGGTGCTGCTGCTCATAAAGGGACTGGGGCTCGGCGGGGCCGAACGCCTCCTGGTGGGCCTGGCCGCCAACCGGGACCGCCTGCGCTTCGACTACGAAGTCGCCTACGTCCTGGCCGATCAGGACGCGCTGGTCCCCGCCATGGCCGACACCGGAGTCGTCGTGCACTGCCTGGGCGCCCGGGCCACCGCCGATCTTCGCTGGTTGCCACGACTGCGCCGCCTCATGGCCGAGCGCAGGTTCGACCTGGTGCACTCGCACCTGCCCTACACGGCATCGATGGCCCGCCTGGTGGCGCGCACCATGACGCCGGCGCGTCGCCCGCTTCTCGTCTACACCGAGCACAGCCTGTGGAACCGCGCCGCGGTGTTGACCCGTGTGCTCAATCGGGCCACGGTGCACATGGACGCCGCCCTGTTCGTCGTCAGCCCTGCGGCCCGCCGGGCGCTGCCCCACTCGTTGCAGGGCGACGCCCGCGTCATCGTCCACGGCGTGGACGTAGCGGCAACGACGGCTCTGCTCGAACAGCAGGCCGAGATCCGAACCTCCGTGCGCCACGAGCTCGGCGTCGCCGACGACGAGCTCCTCGTCCTGAACGTCGCCAATCTGCGCGCCGAAAAGGGACTCGACGTCCTCGTCGAGGCCGCCCGTCAACTGGCCGCGGTGGGCACGGGGGTCCGCTTCGTCTCGGTGGGTACCGGACCGCTCGAGGCCTCCGTACGCGGCGCCATCGACGGCGCCGGCCTGCACCGGCACTTCACCCTGCTCGGCCGGCGCCGGGACACCCTGCGTCTCATGACGGGTGCAGACCTCTTCGTCCTGCCCTCCCGCCAAGAGGGCATGCCGGTGGCCCTGTTGGAGGCGATGAGCGTCGGGCTGCCGGTGGTGGCCACCGCTGTGGGCGGCGTCCCCGACGTCGTCGTCGACGGCCGAGAGGGTCTGCTCGTCGACGTCGATGCACCGAGCGCCCTGGCCAGCGCCGTGATGAAGCTGGCCGGCGACGCCGAGCTGCGGGCCCGGCTCGGCGCCGGTGCCCGGGCCCGGGCCCAGGTCTTCGACATCGCCTCTGCCGCCGGCAGCGTCGAGGCCTGTTACGGCGAGCTGCTCCAGGACAGGGACAGGCGGCAATGAGGGACGTGGCGCCGGGCTCGCCGGTGGTGCTCCACGTCGTGCCCACGGCTCTGGCCCGCGGCGCCCAACGCGAAGCTCGGGCCTT
>JASHZK010000019.1 GCA_030042575.1 Acidimicrobiales bacterium | reverse complement strand
GCTCGAGCGGCCCGGCCACCTACAAGGGCGCCGGCGTCGACATCGGTGCCGGCGAGGAGGCGGTGGCCCGTATCGGCGCACTGGTGGCCACCACCAACCGGCCCGAGGTCATCGGCGGCATCGGCGGCTTCGGGGGTCTGTTCTCCTTCGACCCCACCCGTTACCGCCAGCCGGTGCTGGTGAGCTCCACCGACACGGTGGGGACGAAGGCGACGGTGGCCGTGGCGGCCGGGAATTTCGAGTCCCTGGGCCTCGACCTGGTGGCGATGTGTGTGGACGACGTGGTCTGCACGGGGGCAGAGCCGCTGTTCCTTCTCGACTGCATCTCTGCCGCCCTCGTCGAACCCGAGTGCATCGAGCAGCTGGTGGCCGGCGTGGTCAGGGGCTGTCGGCTGGCCGGCTGCGCCTTGCTGGGAGGCGAGACGGCCGAGCTCGGCAACACCGTGCCTCCGGGGTACCTCGATCTCGCCGGTTTCGCCGTCGGTGTCGTGGAACGGCAGAGGATGCTGGGTGCCGAGCGGGTGGCGGCCGGCGACGTGTTGGTGGGCTTGCCTTCGCCGGGACTGCGTTGCAACGGCTACAGCCTGGTACGTCACGTGCTGTTCGAGCGAGCCCACCTCTCCCTCGACGTCCCCGCCTGGCCCGGCGCCGACCACCGCCTGGCCGACGAGCTGTTGCGGCCGTCTGTCGTCTACGCGCCGGCGGTGCTCGAGTGCGCCGCTGCTCTCGGACCGGCACTGCATGCCGTCGCCCACGTCACCGGAGGGGGAATACCCGGGAATCTCACCAGAGTGCTTCCCGATGCGCTGGACGCCGTCGTCGAGCGAGCGGCCTGGCCCGAGCCCAGGATCTTCGACGAAGTGCGCCGGCTCGGCAGTGTCGCCGAGGACGAGATGGAGAAGGTGTTCAATCTCGGGATCGGGATGATCCTGGTCGTCGCCTCCGATGTCGCCGCCGACGCCCTACGGGTGCTCGGCGGTTCCGGCACGGAGGCACTGGTGATCGGCCGAGTGACGACGGGGGCGGGCAAGGTGTGGATGGCGCGATGAGCACGTCGACCACGCGCCCCGAGCGGTTGACGGCCCTGCGGGCTCATCTGCTCGAGCATTCGGTGCGTCGCGGCGACTTCGTGCTCAAGTCGGGACGCCGGTCGAACTGGTTCATCGACTCCAAGCAGACGGTGTGCCGGCCCGAGGGCATGCTGCTCGTGGCCGACGCGGTGCTGGAGGTGACACCGGCCGACGCCACCGGTATCGGCGGGCTCACCATGGGGGCCGATCCGGTGGCTTTCGTCACGGCCGGGGTGGCCGCCTCCCGGGGGCGTCCGCTCAAGGCCTTCAGCGTCCGCAAGGAGGAGAAGGACCACGGCACCGGCGGTCGGGTGGCAGGCGCCCTCGACCCAGGTGACCGAGTGGTGGTGGTCGAGGACACCGTGACCCGGGGTACCTCGATGCTCCAGGCCGTCGAGGCCGTGCGGGCGGCCGGGGCACAGGTGGTGCTGGCCGTGGCCGTGGTCGACCGGGGCGGCGCCGCCCAGGGCCTCCTCGGGGGCCGGGGCGTCCCCTTCCGGGCCCTCGTGGGGGCGCCTGACCTCGGCTTCTCCTTCGACGAGGGCTGACGCGCCGCGCTGCGGCCGGGCCCCGGTAGGTTGGCCTCCGGGAACGCCCCCTCCCGCCTCTGTTGCGGTGGCCGAACGCTCGAGGAGCGGCGATGGCCGGCCTGATGACCACCCCGGCGCCCAGCGCCACGCTCGACGCGAGCTATCGCCACGTGCGAGCCCAGACCGAGTTCCTGTCCGCTCCGCTCTCGCCCGAGGACCAGACCGTGCAATCGATGCCCGACGCCAGCCCGACCAAGTGGCATCGGGCGCACACGTCCTGGTTCTTCGAGACCTTCCTCCTCGAGGGGCTCGCCGGGTACGAGCCCTATCACCCCGCCTACGGGTATCTGTTCAACTCCTACTACGAGGCGCTCGGATCGCGACAGCCACGTCCCGAACGAGGGGTGATCTCCCGGCCCGGGGCGGCCGAGGTGGGCCGCTACCGCGCCCATGTGGACGCGGGCATGGCCCGTCTCCTCGACTTCCCGCATTCCGCCCAGCGGGCCTTCCTGGTCGAGCTCGGGATCCATCACGAGCAGCAGCACCAAGAGCTCGTGCTCATGGACGCCAAGCACGTGCTGTCGCGCAACCCGCTTCAGCCTGCCTACCGTCCGTCGCCGCCCGAGCCCGGTCCACAACCGGCCTCGCCAGGATGGATGGAACACCCCGGGGGCCTGGTCGAGATCGGCCACGGCGGCGACGGGTTCGCCTTCGACAACGAGTCGCCCCGCCACCGGGTGAGCCTCGAGCCCTTCGCCCTGTCGCGCCACCTCGTCACCTGCGGCGAGTGGGCCGACTTCGTGGCCGACGGCGGCTACCGCCGCGCCGAGCTCTGGTTGTCCGACGGATGGGCCACCGTGCAGAACCAGGGTTGGGAGGCGCCGCTGTACTGGTCGGGCCGGCCCGGGGAGTGGCAGGTGTTCACCCTGCACGGTTCCCGGCCCCTGCGGGCAGAGGAGCCGGTGGTGCACGTGAGTTATTACGAGGCCGACGCCTTCGCCCGCTGGGCGGGCGCCCGGCTGCCCACCGAGGCCGAGTGGGAGGTC
>JASHZK010000156.1 GCA_030042575.1 Acidimicrobiales bacterium | reverse complement strand
CCTGCTGAGCTGGACGTTTGTCGCCGATTCGCCTCCGCTCGCCGTCGCATGGTCCCCGGTCGGCGCCGCCTGCGACAGCAGCTGGGGCCCAGCCGCCACTGCCACCACGCCGCGTTCCAGGGCGGTGGCCGCCTCCCCGGCGGCCTGGGCGCTGTCCCGCCGCGGCGCCACCACCGCCAACTGGCGCAGCAGGTCGATCAGCTGCTTGGCGTTGCGCACGAAGTCCCCGGCCGACAGCTCGGCGCGCTCCAGCACGCGGTCGAGACGCTCCCCCCCGGCCCAACCGAGGACGGCGGCGGCCAGTCCGGGATCGAAGGGCCGGGTCCTGGGCAGGCGATGAGCCTCCTCGTCCCGGCGGAGCCGTTCACCGAGTTCCTCCAGCTGCTCGAAACAGCCGCGCAGCACCTTCGGCACTCGAGGGGCATGGCGCCCGCGACCGGCGCGCACCTCGTAGGTGCATCCCGACAGGGCGCCGGCCAGTGCCGCCGGGCTCAGGCCGTCGAAGATGCCCTCGACCAACGCCTCGGTCACGAGCAGGTCCGACTCGTGATAGACGCGGGCCAACAGGGTCCCGCGATCGGTCAACCGCCACTGCTGACGCTCGACGTAACCCCAGCTCTCCAACAGGTCCAGGGCCCGATCCAGCCGCCGCGACAGCGCATGGCGATGATGCTGGTTGCGGAACTGGGCGAAGGACCGGTCGAGCACGACGTGCGCCTGCTCGGCCGGGTAACGGCGCACCAGGTTGACGGCCAGGTTGTAGCTGGGCCGAAACGAGGAGCTGAGCTCGGGCGCCGGCGAGGTGGCCAGTGTCGCCAGCGCCCCCAACGAGAGTTGGACCCGCCAGGGCACCACGGCGTGGCCGACCACATCCAGGCCGCGCCTTCCCGCCCTCCCCGTCATCTGGGCGTACTCCCCGGAAGTGAGATCGCTGCGTCCGTGCTGGCGGACCTTGGTCAGCCGCTCGATCACGACGGTCCGGGCCGGCATGTTGATGCCCAAGGCCAGGGTCTCGGTGGCGAACACGACCTGCAGGAGCCCGGCCGAGAAACAGTCCTCCACCGCTTCGCGCCAGGCTGGGATCATGCCGGCGTGGTGGGGCGCCACCCCCGCCTCCAGGCCGGCCAGCCAAGGCCCGTAGCCGAGCACCCGCAGGTCCTCGTCGCTCAGTCCCTCGGTGTGGGCCTCGCAGCGGCGGCGGATCTCGGCCCGCTGCTCGGCGTCGGTCAGGCGCACTGCGTCCTGCAGAGCCTTTGCCACGGCGTCCTCGCAGGCAGCCCGGCTGAAGATGAAGACGATGGCGGGCAGCATCCGACGCTCGGCCAGGGCTTCGATCAGCTCGGTCCTCCGGGGCGGGGTCATGGGCGCATGACGCAGGCCGCCGGCTCGGCGCCGCATCCGTTCCACCCGCTGGTCCACGGCGGCAGCCAGCGGGTGCAGGCGGCGGTTCTCGAGCAGCGGCACGAGCTCGACCCGCCGGGTGCCCCGTTCGGCCAGGGCCACGTGGTTCTCGAGCTCCACGGGCCGGTGCCGCTCCACCACCACCTCCACCGGGCCACGCACGCTCTGCATCCATGCACCGAGCTCGTCGGCGTTGGACACGGTGGCCGACAGGCACACCAAAGTGACTTCTGGGGGTAGGAGGATGATCACCTCCTCCCACACCGAGCCGCGGTAGGGGTCCTGCAGGAAGTGCACCTCGTCGAGGACCACCAACCCCAGTCCCCCCAGCACAGGCGAGCGGGCGAAGAGCATGTTGCGCAGCACCTCGGTCGTCATCACCACCACCGGTGCTTCGGCCCGGTGGGAGACGTCGCCGGTGAGCAGCCCCACCCCTTCGGCGCCGTAGGCAGTGGCCAACTCGCCGAACTTCTGATTGGACAGGGCCTTCAAGGGCGTGGTGTAGAAGGCCTTGGCCCCGCCGGCCAGAGCCCGGGCCACGGCGTAGTCGGCCACCACCGTCTTGCCCGATCCGGTGGGGGCCGAGACCAGGACCGAGCGACCGGCGTCGAGGGCGTCGACCGCGTCGAGCTGGAAGCGGTCGAGACGGAAGCCGAGGCGTTCGACCACCCGCCGACGCGTGTCGTGGGGCGAGTCGTGTCCGACTTGGCACTCGGCCTGGCACCGCGCCTGGTGCCCCACGTCGTCCACGGCCACCGCGTTGCCGGCCTAACGCCGCAGGAGCTTGCCCACCAGGATCGACAGCTCGTAGAAGACGTAGAGGGGCACGGCCAGCGCCAGCATCGAGAAGGGATCGCCGCTGGGGGTGATGACAGCGGAGAAGATCGTGATGCCCACGATGGCCCACCTGCGCCACGAGGAGAGGCGGGCGGGCGACACCACGCCGGACAACTGCAGTCCCACCAGGAGGACCGGGAATTCGAAGGTCAGGCCGAACACCACGATGAGGGCCACCACCAGGGTCAGGTAGCGGTCGGGGTCGTAGATCTGGTGCAGGCTGGGGCCGCCGATCGATCCCAGCCATTGCAGGGCGTGGGGGAAGATCAGATAGGCCACCACTCCCCCGGCGCAGAAGAAAGCGACGGCGCAGGCGACGAAGGACACGGCGTAGCGCTTCTCGTGGGCGTGCAGGCCGGGAGTGACGAAGCGCCAGAGCTCCCAGAGCAGGACGGGGGAAGCCAGAACGAGTCCTCCGTAACCGGCGATCTCCACCCTGAGCGACAGTCCGTCGAGCGGTCCGGTGATGTACAGCGCGCAGTCGTGGGTCACACGGCAATAGGGGGACTTGAGAAAGCTCAGGATGTGGGGGTAGAAGGCGAAGCAGACGGTGGCGGCCACGGCGAAGGCCACCACCATCACCACCAGGCGGCGGCGCAGCTCGGTCAAGTGCTCGACCAGGGTCATCGCCTGCGGGGACGGACGAGTCCGGCGGGCGCGGAGCTTCAGGCTCAGTGCCATGGTTGCACGGCGGGCCCGTGGCTCAGTTCATGCTCGGCTCGTCGGGCACGGCCGGCATGTCACCGGACAGGGGAACCGGTCCGGGGCGCGCCACGGGGCGATCTGCGGTGGGCAGCCGGTCAGCAGCGGGCGGGGCTCGAGAAGCACTGGCGTCCCCGTTGCCGCTCGGCGCCTCGCCGTGGCGGGCCTTGTCGTGCTCGTCGGCCAGCCGGTCCAGGTAGCTGAGCGGCGAGCGCACGGCCTGGGCCAGCTCGTGGCTGGGAGGAAGATCGGGCAGGGCCTGGCGCACCTCCTGCTCGAGCCGGGTGCGCAACCGGCGCAGCTCGCCCCAGACCGCCCCCATCTGCCGGGCCACGCCCGGGAGTTTCTCGGGGCCGAGGACGATCAGGGCCACCACCAGGATCACGAGGAGCTTGGCCGGGCTCAACGACAACATGGTGAACGAAGTCTACGGCCGGAGGAGTCGGTCGTCTTCGAAGCGAAGCGGGGTCCGCCGCGCCCCACCACCGGTGCCGTCACCGGGTTAGTAGTCTTCCCCGGCGAAGCGGGGTCCTCTGAAAGAGGTGGCGAATGGAGCTCCGACGCTACGCACGTTCGGCGGCGGCTTGCGGCCTGGCCATAGGTGTCGCCGGGTTCGTCGGAGCGGTGACCACGGCCGGCCAGGTGGGCGCAACCCCGCACACGGCGGCGCTGGCCAAGGCCAAGGTCTTCGGGTGGGGGTTCGACTACCCCGGCTCCGTCTCCTCCGACGGCACCCACGTGTGGGTGGCGAACTGGGATGGCGACTCGGTCACCGAGCTCAAGGCATCGACAGGAGCCCAGGTGAAGACCATCTCGGCCTCGTCCTACGGCTTCGACGACCCCGACGCCATCTCCTCCGACGGCACCCACGTGTGGGTGGCCAACGAGGAGGGCGACTCGGTCACCGAGCTCAACGCCTCGACCGGGGCCCGGGTGAAGGTGATCTCGGGATCGTCCTACGGCTTCGACTCTCCCGACGCCATCACCTCCGACGGCACCCACGTGTGGGTGGCGAACCTCTACGGCAACTCGGTCACCGAGCTCGATGCCTCGACCGGGGACCTGGTCAAGGTCATCTCGGCATCGAGTGACGACTTCGACCACCCCGAGTCCGTCTCCTCCGCCGGCACCCATGTCTGGGTGGCCAACGCTCTGGGCGACACGGTCACCGAGCTCGATGCCTCCACCGGGGACCTGGTCAAGGTGATCTCGGCATCGAGTGACCAGATCGACCTCCCCGACGCCGTGGACTCCGACGGCACCGACGTGTGGGTGGCCAACTGGAGCGGCGACACGGTCACCGAGCTCAACGCTTCGACCGGTGACCTGGTGCAGGTGGTCTCGGCATCGTCCGACGGCTTCGACGACCCCGACGGCGTGGACTCCGACGGCACCCACGTGTGGGTCGCCAATTACGGCAGTGACACGGTCACCGAGCTCGACGCCTCGAGCGGGGACCTGGTGCAGGTGATCTCGGCGTCGAGTGACCACTTCGACGACCCCCGCGCCGTGGACTCCGACGGCACCCACGTGTGGGTGGCGAGCGGCGCCGACGACTCGATCACCGAGCTCAGTGCCTCGAGCGGGGACCTGGCCAAGGTGAACTCCGGATCCTCCTACCACTTCGACGATCCCCGCGCCGTCTCCTCCGACGGCACCCACGTGTGGGTGGCCAACGAGGACGGCGACTCGGTCACCGAGCTCAGCGCCTCGACCGGGGCGCTGGTCAAGGTGCACTCGGGATCCTCCTACCACTTCGAAGGCCCCGGTGCCGTCGACTCCGACGGCACCCACGTGTGGGTGGCCAACCTCACCGGCGACTCGGTCACCGAGCTCAGTGCCTCGACCGGGGACCTGGTGAAGGTGATCTCGGGGTCGTCCGACGGATTCGACGACCCCATCGCCATCTCCTCCGACGGCACCCACGTGTGGGTGGCCAACCTCTACGGTGACTCGGTCACCGAGCTCAGCGCCTCGACCGGGGACCTGGTGAAGGTGATCTCGGGGTCGTCCGACGG
>JASHZK010000155.1 GCA_030042575.1 Acidimicrobiales bacterium | reverse complement strand
CGCCGGGCCGTCTGTTTCGCCGGCGACGACGCCGGCGACCTGGCTGCTTTCGCCGCTCTCGACCGTTTGGCGGTTGCCGGTGTGGTCGGCGTGCGCCTGGCCGTCGCTGGCGACGAAGCGCCGCCCCAGCTGATCAGCCGGGCCGACTTGGTGGTGGAGGGCCCGGCCGGGGCCCTGGCCGTGTTGGGCCTGTTGGCCGCCCGGGCCGGTGGCCGATGACGCCGGCGTCGTCGTCGGCGGTGGCGTCGGTGCTCAGGCGGCGGCGAGGAGGTCGGCCAGCCAGTCGACGGGCTTGCGCCGAGCCAGCCGCTCCCGCAGGACCTCGGCCCGCCGGGCTCGCTCGCCGGGGTCCAGGTCCAACGCCGCCGCCAGGGCGGCGGCGGTGGCCGACACGTCGAAGGGGTTGAGCTCGATCACCGCCCCCCGCAGCTCCTCGAAGGCGCCCGCTTCCCGAGACAGCGCCACGGCCCCGTCGGTGGTGTTGACCATCGGCCCTTCTTTGGCCACCAGGTTGAGCCCGTCGCGCAGTGGGTTGACCAGAAGCACGTCGTAGCGGGTCAGGGCGGCCAGCGAGGCTGCTCGATCGTCGCCCACGTCCAGCATCACGGGCTGCCAATCGTCGCTTCCCCAGGTTTCGTTGACGCGCCCAGCGGCGTGTTCGACCTCGTTGCCGTAGGCCAGGTACTCGGCCAGGGACTGCCGGGAGTTGTAGGCGTGGGCCACCATCACCATCCGGCCTCGCAGGTCGGGTCGTGCCCGCAGCAGCTCATCGAGGGCGGCGAAGCCGCGCAGGAGGTTCTTCGAGGGCTCGATGCGGTCCACCCGCAGGATGAGGCGCCGGTCACCGAGCATGGCGTCGAGGCGTCGGCGGGCCTCGGTGCATTCGGCCGTCGCCACCCGGTTGGCCAGCACTTCGGCGTCAGGGCTGAGGGCGGAGACGAAGGTGCGACCGGGCTCGACCCCGACGTCCGCGCAACAGGCCCGAAAGGCCTGTTCCCAGCGAGCGGTGTGGAAGCCGCAGCTTCGAGCAGCCGCCATTCCCGACAAGAGCTCACGGGCCACCGGTGCCGGGAGGACGCGCATGATCCCGGGATCGGCGAAGGGAGTGTGGGTGAAGTGCACGGCCCGCAGGTCGGGGCGGCGCCGGCGCAGCAACTGGGGCAGCAGACACAGGTGGTAGTCCTGGACCAGCACGCTCGCTCCTTCGGCTGCTTCCTCGCACACCGCTTCGCAGAACAGAGCGTTGAGCTGGCCGTAGGCCTCCCAGGCTTCGTACCAGTGCCGGTCGAAGCGGGGCCGGCGCGTCAGGTCGAAGAGGTGGTGGTGCAAGAACCACAAGGTGGAATTCGACACCACGTCGTAGGCCATCCGGTACTGGTCGGGCTCCGGCTGCACCGTGCGGAGCTCGAGACCGTCCATGGAGATGTGGCCGTGGGGGGCCGCTTTGCGGTCGGCCTCGGACATGGCACAGGCCACCCAGGTTGCCCCGGTGCCGGCCAACAGGGGGTGGAGGGCGGCCGCCAGACCGCCGGCCGAGCCGACAGGCACAGGGCGGCCGTCGTCGTCCAGGGCGAACGACAACGGCCCCCGGTTGGAGGTGACGACGAGGTCCGCTCCCGACACTGCCCCGGACGCTACTGGTGAGGTGCCCCGAGGCACGATTCGGGTCATGCCCGCTCACGCCCGCGGCCAACCCGTCCTCCCCGGGGCAGGCGGCGCCACCGGCCCAGGGCTGCCCGGATGGCCGGCCCTCGGGGGCGGCTCCTCGTCCTGGCCGGTCGGCCAACAGCCGGGGAGGGGCCCCAGCGCCTCTGGGGGGCCGGTGGTGGGTCTCGAGCTCAGATCGTGACGGTCAGCTGCCGATGATGGCGCCGGCCCGGGCCAGTGCCGAGCGCAGTACGTCGGTGGCCTGGGGGCGCAACTCGTCGAGCGGACGGTTACGGTGCACGCGCCTTCCCAGGTCGACCTGGGCGATGGCGTGGGTGCCGAACGCCCCGGCCACGTCGATGAGCAGGCCCAGCTCCACGCCGTAGCCGGGCTCGAGCACCAGCTTCTCGACGGCCCGGCGGCGAAGCGCTGTCTCACCGGCCAGTGGTTGGCGGATGTGGGCCAGAGCTGGGAACAGCAAGTCGATGACGGGCCGAGCGACCAGCTCGGTCACCCGTCCACCGCCGGTGGGAGCGTCGCCGAGTGGGCGCTCGTAGAAGGCCTTCACCATGACGAGCCCGGGGTGCAGCAAGAGGGGGCCCGCCAGCCCGGTGAGGAAGTGGGCGGCGAAGTTCTCGACGTCGGCGTCGAGGAACACCACGATGTCACCATGGGTCGCCGCCATCCCTGCCGCCATGGCCCGTCCCTTGCCGCCATGGTCAGCGCCCGAGGCGACGACCACGGCCCCGGCCCGGCGCGCCTCGGCGCCGGTGGCGTCGTGCGACCCGTCGTCCACGACCACGATCTCGTCCACCAGGTCGACGCCCCCGGCGGAGGTGAGTTGGCGGCGGATGGTGTCCACCACGGTCCCCACCGTTCGCTCCTCGTCGCGGGCGGGGATGCAGACCGACACCCGCGTCCCCGCACGAGAGGCGGCCAGGACCAGGTCCTCGAATTGGCTGTGGTGGAACAGAAGAGGAGCTTCCACGGGTGCAGATCATGGCCCGCCCCCTGGGAGCCGTCCGCCAGGGCCCGTCCCCGACGAGCGCCTGGCAGGCCGCTGCGGGTGTGCCCGGCCCTGAACTTGTTCTCCGTGTCGCGGGCGTCCGTGCCCACCGGTCGTGGTCCGGCTGGTGGCCGTATATACTGACGCCCAATCATCCAGAGCGGCTGAGGGACGGGCCCGACGATGCCGCGGCAACCAGTGCCGGTCTCCGTGAGGAGCCGGGCCAGGTGCCAATGCCCGACCGATGAGGAGGCGTCGTGGACTACGTCACCGGGCTGCGCTGTCGGGAATGTGGGCGCGCCTACCCCGCCGAGGCGCTGCACGTCTGCGACTTCTGCTTCGGACCTCTGGAGGTCGTCTACGACTACGAGCGCTTGCGCCACGAGGTGTCTCGAGGGCGCATAGGCAGCGGACCGGACACCATATGGCGCTACGGCCCCTTGCTGCCGGTGTCGGATCCCTCGCCCATCGACCTCGGTGCTGGTTTCACCCCGCTGGTGCGGGCCGACCGCCTGGCGGCCGAGCTCGGGCTGGGCGAGCTGTGGGTCAAGAACGACACGGCCAACCCCACCGGCTCCTTCAAGGACCGGGTCGTTTCGGTGGCACTCACCAAGGCGCGCCAACTCGGCTTCAAGGTCGCGGCCTGCGCCTCGACCGGCAACCTGGCCAACTCCGTGGCCGCTCATGCGGCACGGGCGGGCATGGCCTCGGTGGTGTTCATCCCCAAGGACCTGGAGACGGCCAAGGTGGTGACCACCGCCGTCTACGGCGGGCACGTGGTGGCGGTGGACGGCAATTACGACGACGTCAACCGGCTGTGCGCCGAGCTGGCCAGCGACCACCCCGACTGGGCTTTCGTCAACGTCAACGTGCGCACGTACTACGCGGAGGGTTCGAAGACCCTCGCCTTCGAGGTGGCCGAGCAGCTCGGTTGGCGGGCTCCGGACCACGTGGTGGTGCCGGTGGCCTCGGGAAGCCAGCTGGTGAAGGTGGCCAAGGGCTTCGCCGAGCTGCACCAGGTGGGCCTGCTGGACGAGGAGCCGCACGTCCGGGTGTCGGGCGCCCAGGCCGAGGGGTGCGCACCGGTGGCCCGGGCCTTCCTCGAGGGAGCCGACGCCATCCGGCCGGTGCGCCCGTCGACCATCGCCAAGTCGCTGGCCATCGGCAACCCGGCCGACGGGTGGTATGCGCTGCAGACCGTGCGCAACAGCGGCGGGGCAATGGCAGCCGTGAGCGATGAGGAGATCCTCGAGGGCATCCGCCTCTTGGCCCGCACCGAGGGC
>JASHZK010000154.1 GCA_030042575.1 Acidimicrobiales bacterium | reverse complement strand
GTGGAGCAGCCGCTGGCCGCGCCCAGCTCTTCGAGCGTCATGTCCCCGCTGTCCAGCACCGCTGGCGGCTGAGGCACAGGCGCCGGTGCCCGTGTCGGTGCCCGTGCCGGTGCCGGTGCCGGTGCCTGAGGCTCTTCGGAGCCGGCACCGACTTTGCGGGCCGGGCCGGCCGGTGCCGGCCTCTGGCCGCCCCGGGTCGCCGCCGCACTCCGGGGCCCTTCGGGCGATGGATCGGACGGGCGGCGGGCCACAGGCCGAGCCGCCGCCGGATGGGTGCTCAGTGAGCGAGCCTCGGGCACCCCCAGGCCGGGGAGCGTCGCCTCGGGCCTCGAGGGGCGGGCGCCGTGCAGCGACAGGGTGGGCCCGGCGCCGGCCTCGGCGCCGCTGGGATGGCCGGCCGTGGGCCGGGCGGGGCGCTCGTGATCGTGGCCGTTGCCGGCCCCGTCGCCCACCTCCTCCAGACGGCCCTTGATGACCTTCAGGGGCAGGAAATTCTCCCGCTGCTGGCGGAGCACCCACCGCAGGCGCTCGACATCGGGCTCGTAGAATTTGCGATAGCCGGACGGGGTGCGTTCGGGGTCGACCAGCCCCTGGCTCTCGAGAAAGCGGATCTTGGAGATGGTCACGTCGGGGAACTCCTGGCGCAGGAGCGTCAGCACGTCCCCGATGGACAGATAGGCCCGACCGCTCACCGCACTGCCCTGGTTCGCACGGCCGTGGTCATGGGATTGCTGTGTTCATCGGACTGGCCCGGGCGGCGCATCACTCGTCGGCGGCGGCCAGGTACACGAGCTTGAACTTGCCGATCTGGACCTCGTCCCCGCTGGCCAGGATGGCCTCCTCGATGCGCTCACGGTTGACGTAGGTCCCGTTCAACGAGCCGACGTCACGGACAGTGTGATGGCCGGTACCGTCGTTGACGAACTCGGCATGACGACGCGACACGGTGACGTCGTCCAGGAAGATGTCGCTTTCCGGGTGTCGTCCGGCCCGGGTCACCGGCGCGTCGAGCAGGAAGCGGGCGCCGGCGTTGGGGCCCCGCTTGACCACGAGGATGCCCGCCCCGGCCGGCTGGTCGGACAGGCTCACCGCCAGCTCCTCTTCACCTGACTCCCCTTGGGCGTCGACGGGGAGGAGGGTGACGGTGGCGTCCGGTCCGCTCCCCGGGAGCACGGCTCCGCACGACGAGCAAAAGTTGGCGCCCGTCGGGTTTCGGTGCCCGCAATTGTTGCAGTACACGCCGTCCACGCTACCCCCTCGTCGGCGGCGGGCTCCGAGCCAGCCGTCCTACTCGGCCGTGAGCTCCGCGTAAGCGGAGGGGTCGAGCAGGCCGTCGAGGGCACGGTCGTCGTCCGGCCGGATCTCGCAGATCCAGCCGCGGCCGTAGGGATCACTGTTGAGCAGTTCGGGGTTGTCATCGAGGTCGGTGTTGACCGACTGCACTTGGCCCGCCACCGGCGCGTAGATCTCCGACACCGACTTGGTCGACTCCACCTCGCCGAGCCGGCCACCTCGCTCGACGCGGGCCCCCACCTCGGGCAGTGCCACGAAGACCACGTCTCCCAAGGCATCCTGGGCGAAATCGGTGATCCCCACCCGCAACATCCCTTCCGTCGAACGGGCCCACTCGTGATCGGTCGTGTAGCGGAGGTCCTGGGGGACTTGCATGGCGGCGACCCTAACGCAGCATCTGACGGATCCGCACCGCCTGCTCCTGGCACCGGGCCCTGGCCTCGGCGTCGCTGCCCGCCTCGGCCCACACGTGAGTGACCGGCTCCTCGGGGTCGGGCACGATCAACGACCACCCTTCGGGCTCGATGACCTTGACCCCGTCGACCAGCACGGTGGAGCGACCCTTGGCGCGCTCGAGGGTCATCCGCATGACCGTGCCCTTCTGCTCCCAAGGTGTCACCACCTCCTCGTGGGCGATGTGGATGGGCGCCAGGTTGGCCGTCAGCTTCGACATGCGCTGCCCGCTGGTGGCCACCATGGCCATCAAGTGCACCAGAGTGGCCACGGCGTCGAAGGCGGGGAGGAAACTGGGGAAGATGAAGCCCCCCAACTGGCTGGCGGCGAAGACCACGGACCCCGAGCTGGCCACCTCCATGAGATGGGTGGCCGAGAGCTTGGTCCACACCACCCGGGCCCCTGCCTGGGCGCACAGCGTCTCGGCTGCTCGGGGAGCGGCCACCGGCAGCGCCACCGCCGCCCCTGGATGTTCGGCCACCACCAGACCCAACAGGAGCACCAGGGCCTCGTCGTCGCTCAGGACACGACCCTCGTCGTCGACCAGCGTGAGCTGCTCACCACCGGGGTCGATGACCGCCCCCAGGTGGGCGCCCGAGGCCTTCACCAGCTCGGCCACGTTGGCGACAGCTGCTCGACGGTCGGAGGACATCACCGCCGCAGTGGAGGCATAGGGGTTCACCACCAGCACCTCGGCCCCCAGCTTGGCCAGGACATTGGGCATCACGAAGCTGGTGGTCCCGTACGAGTAGTCGAGGACCACCTTGAAAGCGGCGTCGGCCACCACGCCGATGTCGACGGTGTCGATGAGGGCAGCGGTGTAGAGCTCCAGGGTCCTCGGGGGAAATCCGATGTCGCCGATGTCCGATGCCAGCGCCCGGCGAAACTCCTCACGATGGTAGAGACGCTCGATCTTGCGCTGGGTGGCCTCGGCCACGTCGATCCCGTCCCGGTCGAAGAAACGCAGGATGACCGACTGGCTGTCCATGGCGGCCAGCCGCACCGTGATGCCGCCCAGGCTGGCTCCGGAACGGACCTGGAACCGGGTCACGGGGATGGTGGCCACCTCGAGGTCCTCCACGTGCACCCCGGCGGCATTGCAACCGACCATCACGGCGCGTTTGAGCACCCGGGCGGCGCGGCTGGTGTCGCGCGAAGCGGTGATGGTGGAGCCCTTCTCCAATGTGCTGGCCCAAGCCATCGACAGCCGCATGACCAACTCGGGAGAGATGTCCACGTTGGCCAGTCCTTGGATGCCCAGACGACCGAAGAGAGTCCTCGCCCCTCTCGACTCCCACACCAGTGAGGTGTTGACGGTGGCCCCGGCCTCCACCGTCTTGAACGGGTACACCTTCACGCCCGCCTTGATGACGGCGTGAGCACCCACGAAGGTCTCGTCGCCCAGGACGACGCCCTCCTCGCAACGCACGTTCTGGCGAAGGTCGCAGGCCCGTCCCAC
>JASHZK010000153.1 GCA_030042575.1 Acidimicrobiales bacterium | reverse complement strand
TGGGGGCCCTGGTCACGTCCAACCTCGCGGCGTCGGGGCCGAACTCGCGCTCGTCCCGGTTGGCCGACGAGAAGAGGAGGTGCACCTTCGCCCCGGCCTCCAGCTCCCTGCCGCTGATCGTCACCGGCCGGGTGGTGGTGCGCGACAGGCCCTGGACGGGCGAGGTCCAGCGCAGCAGCTCCTCGACGGCGCCGGCGACCAGGCCGCGGTTGGCGATGAGGCGCCGGCGTTGGTCGAGGCGCTCGGTGAGAGCGGCGGCCGTGCCCGACAGGAGTCCCGAAGCGGTGTCGTTGCCCCCCACGATCATGACGAAACAGAAGCCGAGGATCTCCTCGTCGGTCACCGGGCGGCCATCGATCTCGGCCCCGGCCAGCACCGACAACATGTCGTCGCCGGGCTGGCGTCGCAGGCGGGGGATCATCTCGGTGAAATAGCCGTACAGCTCGGCCAGGGCCTGGCGGGCTCCGAGGATCCTCCCGGCCCCGTTGGCCTGGACCACGGCACTGCTCCAGCGGCCAAAGGCAGCTCGATCGGACTCGGGGACACCCAGGTAGCTGGCCACCACCAACGAGGGCAGCGGCCCGGCCAGCTCGGCCACGAAGTCGGCGTCCCCCCTGTCGGCCATGCGCTCGAGACGTTCCCGGGTGAAGCGCCGAACCGGCGCCTCGAGCTCGGCCACCCGGCGGGGAGTGAAGAGACGGTTGACCAGCCGGCGGTAGTCGGTGTGACGGGGCCGGTCCATCATGACCAGAGTGGGGGCCAAGCCCAGCTTGGTGATCTCGTCCTCTTCGAAGGTCAGCCCCTGCGCCGAGGAGAAGGTGGCCGTGTCGGTGGCGGCGGCGAAGACGTCTTCGAAGCGCGACAGCACCCAGAACCGGCGATCGGCCACCCAGTGCACGGGGTCCTCGTCGCGCAGGCGCCGGTAGGTGGGGTAGGGGTCTCGCCAGAACTCCTCGTCGAGCGGGTCGTAACGAAGCGGCCCTGTGGCGGTCATCGAGCCCTCTGCCCCACATCGGAGAGGTCGAGGTCGTCGACGGGCGTGACGTGGGCGCCGGTCACGGGTCCTCCAGGGGAAAGGGCCACTCCTCGAACCGGGCGCAGCGCCCGCCGATGGCGAAGGTGACGACCCACAGGTTGCGCCAGCTCCGAACCGGCGCTTGGTAGCCGACTTCGACCCGCACCACCGCCGTGTCCAGCTCGACGGCCACCACCTCGCCATGCATGGTGAAGGGCTCGCCCGGGCCGTGGCGTCGGGATTCCCAGAACTCGGCCAGCGGGACCAAGCCGACGACAGGTGCGGCCCACGGCGCCGGAAGGTAGACGACTTCGGGGGTGAACAGCTCGCTCAAGGTGGCCGTGCCCGGCGACCGCCACGCCTTGTCGTAGCCGGCGATCCAGCGCTCCACCCACCGGCGGTCCATCACGACCGCTCTCAGGCAGCGTTGACGGCGGCCACCAGCTTGGTGAGGGAATCCTTGGCGTCGCCGAAGAGCATGGTGGTCTTGGGGTCGTACAGGAGCTCGTTGTCGATGCCGGCGAATCCCGGGCGCATGGAGCGCTTCAGGAAGACGATGTTGTGGGCTTCGTCGGCGTGGACGATGGGCATGCCGTAGATGGGGCTGCCCGGAGTGTTGTTGGCCGCCGGGTTCACCGTGTCGTTGGCTCCCACCACCAGGGCCACGTCGGTGGTCGGCATCTCCAGGTTGGCCTGGTCCATCTCCTCGAGCTGGTCATAGGGGACATTGGCCTCGGCCAGCAGCACGTTCATGTGCCCCGGCATCCGGCCGGCCACCGGGTGGATGGCGTAGTAGACCTCGACGCCCCGTCCCGACAGGGCGTCGGCCAGCTCTCGAGCGGCGTGCTGTCCCTGGGCTACAGCCAGACCATAGCCGGGGACGATGGCCACCTTGCGGGCGTAGGCCAGCAGCACGGCGATGTCCTCGGGCGTTCCCGAGCGCACGGTGCGCCCTTCGGCGTCGGGTCCGGTCCCGGCCGTGATCACCGAGCCGAAGGCGCTGAAGAGGATGTTGGGCAGGGAGCGGCCCATGGCCGCGCTCATCATCCGGGTGAGCAGCATGCCGGAGGCGCCCACCAGCGTCCCGGCCACGATGAGCAGGTCGCTGTTCAACGTGAAGCCGGAGGCAGCCACGGCCAGGCCGGTGAAGGAGTTGAGCAGGGAGATGAGCACCGGCGTGTCGGCCCCACCGACAGGGAGCACGAACACCACCCCCAGTACCAGGGAGAGCCCGAGCACGACGGCCAGCAGCGGCGTCGACGCGGTGGCGACCACGGCAGCCACCAGGCCCACGATGCCCACGGCGATGGCGGCGTTGACCGCTTGCTGGCCCGGGTAGGTCACCGGCCGCCCCGTCATGAGCTCTTGGAGCTTGGCGAAGGCGACGGCGCTGCCCGACAAGGACACCGAGCCCACCACCACGCCGAAGAGGACCTCACCGACCTTGTAGAGGGCGATGCTCTTGTGGGACAGGGCGATGAATTCGGTGATCGACACCAGGGCGGCGGCGCCGCCCCCCACCCCGTTGAAGCAGGCCACCATCTGTGGCATGGCCGTCATCTTCACGAAGCGAGCGGCCGGCATGCCGATGGCGGTCCCTATGACCATGGCCACCACGATGAGCACCAGATTGCGGGTGTGGGAATAGACGCTCGGCTCCGAGAACGTCCACGCCACGGCGATCACCATCCCGGCCGCCCCGAGGAGGTTCCCCCGCCGTGCATGGCGCGGCGAGCTCAGGGCCTTCAGGGCCAGGATGAAGCCGATGATGGCCAGGAGGTAGACGAGGTCGGTGGCGGTTCCCCGGCTCACGATTTCCCTGTGCCCCCACCGGCGCCGGGACCGGCGGCCCGGGTGGTCGTCTCGGGACCGGCCTTCGCCTCCTCGCCTCGTGGCCCAGGCGTCGGCCGGGTTTTGAACATCTCGAGCATCCGATCGGTGACCACGAAGCCGCCGACCACGTTCAGCGTGGCCAGCACGACGGCGATGAACCCCAGGGTGAGTTGGGCGGCGCCGTGGGCTTCGCCCAGGACCAGCATGGTGCCGACGAGGATGATGCCGTGGATGGCATTGGAGCCCGACATGAGCGGGGTGTGCAGGATGCTCGGGACCTTGGAGACGACCTCGTAGCCCACGAAGGCCGCCAGCACGAACACGGTGACCAGGCCGAGGATCCCCGGGCCGGCGGTGGCCGAGACCACGCTGTCGATCATGGCGACTCCTCGGCCAGGAGCTGCGCCGTCTCGGCGTGCACGACCTCGCCGGCACGCACCACGCAGCACCCGGCCACGACCTCGTCGTCGAAGTCCGGGCGCAGCTCTCCTTCGGCGACGATCAGGGACAGGAAGTTGAAGACGTTGCGGGCGTAGAGGAAGCTGGCATGGGTGGGCAGTCCCGATGGCGGGTTGGCCATGCCGTGGACGGTCACACCGTTGTGTTCGACGTCGGCGCCCGGCTCGGTCAGCTCGACGTTGCCACCTCCGTCGGCGGCCATGTCCACCACCACCGAACCTTCGGCCATGCGCTCGACCATGGCCGTGGTGACCAAGAGCGGTGCCTTGCGGCCCGGGACCGCAGCCGTGGTGATGACCACGTCCGAGGCGGCCACCTCGTTACCGATCAGCTCGCGCTGGCGGGCCAGGAATTCCTGGGACTGCTCCCGGGCGTAACCGCCTGAGCCCTCCTGCGTCTCGAGGCCGAGCTCGACGAAAGCGGCTCCCAGCGACTGCACCTCCTCCTTGGCTGCCGCCCGCACGTCGTAGGCGCGTACTTGAGCGCCCAGCCGGCGGGCGGTGGCGATGGCCTGGAGCCCGGCTACCCCGGCCCCGAGGACCAGCACCTTGGCCGGGGGGACGGTGCCGGCGGCGGTCATGAACATGGGGAAGAACTTGGGCAGGCGCTGGGCGGCGGCCAGGGCCGCCAGGTACCCCGACACCGTGGCCTGCGACGACAGCGCGTCCATCGACTGGGCCCGGCTGATGCGCGGCAGCAGGTCGAGGCTGAAGGCGGTGGCCTTCTGGGCCAGCAGGCCCCTCACCACCGGAAGCTGAGAGGCGGGCTGCAGGAAGCTGACCAGGGTGGTCCCCTCCCCGCACCGTCGCACCTCCTCGGGCGTGGGTGCCTGGACCCTGACCACCACGTCGGCACCCTCGAGCACGGAGGTGAGGTCGGCCACGGTGGCGCCCTTGTCGAGATAGGCGCCGTCGGGGAAATGGGCGGCCGCCCCCGCTCCGCTCTGGACGGCTACCTCGATTCCGGCTCCCACCATCCGGCCCGCGACCTCGGGAACCACGGCGACTCGTCGTTCCCCGGGTCGCGTCTCGGTGGGGACGGCCAACTTCACGGCCGTGTATCAGATCACGTCCCTCAGCTGCCGCTCCACCCCGCCGTCCCCGAGGCGGGAACGTCAGCTGGTGGGGGCCAGTTGCTGGGCCGGCTCCGTCAGCTCGAAGCGGCCCGGGGGTTCCCTCGTGGCCAAGGCCAGTGCCTGGTCGCCGCCCATGGGCGGGGCGAAGAAGAAGCCTTGGGCCACGTCGGCCCCGAGCTCCTGCAGGATGCGGACCTGCTCGGCCGTCTCGACGCCCTCCGCCACCGTGCTCATGGCCAGCGAGTGGCTGACGTGGACGATGGTCTCCACGATGGCCCTGTTCATGCCCTCCTGGGGCTCCAGGGCGGCGATGAAGCTGCGGTCGATCTTGGCGACCTCGATGGAGAAGCGCCGCAGGCTCTCCAGCGTCGACCAACTCGTGCCCACGTCGTCGACGGCCAGGTGGACCCCGTGATGGGTGAGGTTGACCAGATCCCGGTTGGCCCGCTCGTCGGCCACCGCCGACTCGGTGATCTCGACCGTCAGCCGGTCGGGGTTGAGGCCGCTGTGGTGCAGGGCGCGGGCGGCGGCTACCGAGGCCTGGTGGCGGCGCAGCTGCACGAGCGAGCAGTTGACGGCGAGCTGGATGGCCGACGGCCAGGCGGTCGCCTGCCGGCAAGCCTCGTCGAGGACCCAGGCGTTGAGCTCGACGATGCAGTCGTTGGACTCGGCCCAGGGGATGAGCACGCCGGGAGGGACCAGTCCGCGGGTGGGGTGGGCCCAGCGCAACAGGGCCTCGAACCCGAGCACCTGGCCGCTGCCGAGGTCGACGGCGGGCTGGAACTCGAGCACCGGCTCGCCTTCGAGCGCGATCTTCGGTTTCGGAGTCACCTCCGGGCGGCTGGCCACCTTTCATTTATCGACAGCCGCCGGATCACGCTTGAGACAGCCGGCCGACGGCCCTCTCCCCGGGCCCCCGGCTCCGCTTGGCGGGCGTTAGTCCAGGTCAGGGCCCAGAGACCGGGCGCTGGCCCAGGGCCTCCAGGGCGGTCAGGAATGCCGGGCGCTCACCGCCTCCGTGCGCCTCGACGGCGGCACCGCTCACGTAGGCGGCCAGGGGCGAGGCCAGGAACAGGCACACCCCGGCCACATCGGCGGGAGATCCCATCCGCCCCAGAGGCACGGTGGCCGCCACCGCGTCGGTGCCCCGGCTGCCCCCGTAATGGTCGGAGGCGGCTTCGGTGGCGACCAGGCCGGCCACCACGCAGTTGACCCGTACCTTGGGGGCCCACTCCATGGCCAGCGTCCGGCTCAGGTTGAGCAGCCCTGCCTTGGCCGCCCCGTAGGCGGCGGCGCCCGGGGAGGGTCGTACCCCCGAGACGCTGGCGACGTTCACGATGCTTCCCCCGCTCTCCTGCTGCTGCATCAGCGCATTGGCCGCCTGGGCGCAGAAGAACGGGGCCAGCAGGTTGAGGGTGACGACAGCCGAGAAGAACCGGGCCGAGGCCTCGGCTGCCGGAACCGAAGGTGAACCGCCGGCGTTGTTCACCAGGACGTCGAGGTGCCCATGGCGGGCACGCACCTCGTCGATCATGGCCGCCGCCTGCTCGGGGTGGCGCACGTCGGCGTTCACGAAAGAGGCGTGTCGGGAGCCGGAGGCCGGTCCCGACTCCGGAGCATGCCGGCCGCACACCACGACGTCGGCTCTCCGGGTCAAGAAGGCCTCGGCGATGCCCCGCCCGATTCCTCTGGTCCCCCCGGTGACCAGGACCACCCGGCCCGTGAAGTCCAGGGGGTCCCCTGCCGGCTCGCCCACTGCGCTCACCTCCTCCGCACCCGGGCTCGATCCGGGCCGCCAAACTACAGTCCGGGCCGTCATGGGGATCGAACGGACTTCTCGGGCACCGGGCACAGCCGAAGTGGTCATCGACGTGCCCCCGGTGAACGCCCTCAAGGTGGCCGACTGGTTCGAGTTGGCCGAGGCCGTCACGGCCGCCGGAGCCGGTCCCGAGGTGCGGGTGGTGCTCCTGCGGGCCGAGGGCCGCGGCTTCTGCGCCGGGGTCGACATCAAGGAGATCCAGGCCCAGGGGGACGAGGCGCTGGTCGGCGCCAACCGCGGTTGCGCGGCGGCCTTCGCCGCCGTCTACGACTGCGAGGTGCCGGTGATCGCCGTGGTGCACGGCTTCTGCCTGGGCGGGGGCATCGGCTTGGTGGGTAATGCCGATCTGGTGGTGGCCGCGGCCGACGCCACCTTCGGCCTGCCCGAGGTCGATCGGGGCGCCCTGGGGGCGGCCACCCACCTGGCCCGCCTGGTCCCCCAGCACAAAATGCGGCAGATGGTCTACACGGCCGCCCCGCTGCGCGCTTCGGAGATGGCCGGTTACGGGTCGTTGGCCGCCGTCGTCCCCCCGGCCGAGCTGGTCGACGCCGCCTACGCCTTGGCCGGCGATCTGGTGACCAAGAGCCCCACCATCCTGCGGCGGGCCAAGGAGTCGCTCAACGGCATCGACCCGGTCGACGTCAAGCGCAGCTACCGATTCGAACAGGGCTTCACCTACGAGCTGCACGTGCGCGGTGTGGCCGACGAGCAACGCCAGGCCTTCGTGGACAAACGCCAGGCCGACACCTCGCAGTGATCGGGCCGGCAACGGTGCCCCGTCGTCGATGACCGACAAGCGCGCCAGCGTGGAGGACATGGTGGGCGAGCTTCGCCCGGGGATGACCGTCGGCTTCGGGGGCTGGGGATCAAGGCGCAAGCCCATGGCCGTGGTCCGGGCCCTGGTGCGGGCGGGCATCAGCGACCTCACCGTCGTCTCCTACGGCGGTCCGGACGTCGGTCTGCTGTGCGCCGCCGGCCTGGTGCGCAAGGTGGTGTTCGGCTTCGTCACCCTTGACTCCATCGCCCTCGACCCCCACTTCCGGGCCGCCCGGCAGCAGGGTCGCATCGAGGCCATGGAGGTGGACGAGGGCATGCTCTATCTGGGTCTGCTGGCCGCCGCCCAACGCCTGCCCTTCCTGCCCACCCGAGCCGGGCTGGGCTCCGACGTCATGGTGGTCAACCCGCAGCTGCGCACGGTGCGCTCGCCTTATGACGACGGCGAGGAGCTCGTGGCCATGCCGGCGCTCGAGCTCGACGCCGCCTTCGTGCACTGCAACCGGGCCGACCGACACGGCAACGGTCAGATGCTCGGTCCCGACCCGTTCTTCGACGACCTGTTCCTCGGTGCCGCCCAACGCCGTTTTCTCACCGCTGAAGCCGTGGTCGAGCCGGGCCGCCTGACCGAAAGCGGGCCCCTGCAGACGGTCGTGGTGCACCGGCTGCTCACCGACGCCGTGGCCGAAGCGCCCATGGGCGCCCACTTCACCTCCTGTCCGCCTGACTACGGCCGCGACGAGGGCTTCCAGCGCCGTTACGCCCAGGCCGCCGGCGACGAGGCCCGCTGGGAGGAATTCGCCGGTCGTTTCCTCGGCATCGACGAGGAGGCCTACCGAGCGGCGCTGTCCCCATGAGCGAGGTCACCCGGGCCGAGGTCTGCGCCGTGGCCTGCGCCGAGGCGTGGAGGGGCGATGGCGAGGTCCTGGCCAGCCCTTTCGGCCTCGTGCCCTCGCTGGGCGCCCGCCTGGCCCGACTCACCTTCGAGCCCGATCTGGTCCTCACCGACGGCGAAGCGGCACTCGTGGCCAACACACCCCCGCTGTCGGCCGGAGCCGACGACATGGTGCGCGAGGCGCCCATGCCGTACCGCCGCGTGTTCGACGTCGTGTGGTCGGGACGGCGCCACATCATGATGATGGCCAGCCAGATCGACCGCTTCGGGAACCAGAACTTGAGTGCCATCGGCGACTGGCGCCGTCCCACCACGCAGCTCATCGGGGTGCGCGGGTCTCCGGGCAACACCGTCAACCACACCACCAGCTACTGGGTCCCGGCCCACAGCCGCCGCGTTTTCGCCGAGAAGGTCGACATGGTGTCGGGCGTGGGCTATGACCGAGCCGCCCGCTTCCCGGCCGCCGCTCGTTTCCACGAGGTGCGGGTGGTGGTGACGAACCTGGCCGTTTTGGACTTCGACACCCCCGACCGTGCCATGCGGGTGCGTTCGGTGCATCCGGGCGTGAGCGTGGACGAGGTGCGCCAGGCGACGGGCTTCGACCTGGTCGTCCCCGAGGAGGTGCCCCACAGCCGTCTGCCCTCCGCCGAAGAGCTCGAGCTCATGCGGGAGGTGTTGGACCCGGAGGCGGCGGCCCGAGGGGAGGTCCCCGGGTGAGCTCGCCGGCGTCTCCCGAGCCCCACCCGGCCCTGCGCACCCCTCTGTGCGAGCTGGTCGGTGTCCGCTACCCGATCGTGCAGACCGGCATGGGTTGGGTGGCCGGTCCCCGGCTGGTGGCCGCCACTGCCGCCGCCGGGGCGCTCGGCATCCTGGCTTCGGCCACCATGAGCCTCGACGAGCTGGGCGCGGCGGTGGCGGAGGTGCGATCGCGCACCTCGGCGCCCTTCGGGGTGAACCTGCGCACCGACTCGCCCGACGCCGGCGCCCGTGTCGACCTGCTGGTGGAGGCGGGGGTGGCGGTGGCCAGCTTCGCCCAGGCGCCGCGTCCGGAGATGGTGCGCCGGCTGTGCGACAGCGGGGTGGTGGTCGTCCCCACCGTGGGTGCCCGTCGCCACGCCGAGAAGGTGGCCGGCCTCGGTGCTCAGGCCGTCATCGCCCAGGGCGCCGAAGGCGGCGGCCATACCGGAGCCGTGCCCACCTCTCTCCTCCTGCCCGAAGTAGTCGACGCCGTGGGGAGGCAGGTGGCGGTGATCGGGGCCGGTGGCTTCTTCGACGGCCGCGGCCTGGTAGCGGCCCTGGCCTACGGGGCGGCCGGCATCGCCATGGGCACCCGCTTCCTGCTCACCCGGGAGAGCACCGTGCCCGACGCCGTCAAGGCCCTGTACCTGGCCACGCCGGTCACGGGCACGGTGGTGACCACCCGGGTCGACGGCGCCCCCCAGCGCGTGGTGCGCACCGAGCTCGTGGAGCGGCTCGAGGGAGCCGGGCGGCTGCTTTCGATGCCCAGGGCGCTGCGCAACGCCCTGGCCTTTCGCCGGCGCACGGGCGCCTCCATGACGGCGCTGGTACGTGAGGGCCTGGCCATGAAGGAGGGCAACGATCTCACCTGGGCGCAGGTTCTCATGGCGGCCAACGCCCCCATGATGACGAGGGCCGCTCTGGTCGAGGGACGACTCGACGCCGGCGTGCTCCCCACCGGCCAGGTGGTGGGGAGCATCGGCGAGCTGCCCACCGTGGCCGAGCTCGTGGGGCGGGTCATCGAAGAGGCCAACGCCGTGCTCGAGCAACTGGGCAGGCCGACGAGCCGCCCGTCGGCATGACGGCCGGTTCCCCCGATCCCGGGGAGCGAAGCACCAACGTCTCCGACGGGCTCGAGCTGCGGATGGGCGCTCTGCGTCGTGAAGAGCGCGGCCCGCTCTTCGACCTGTTCGCCGGGATCGTCGAACGCCGTGAGGGCTATCCGCAGGCCCCGCCGCTCAGCGAAGGCGATTTCGAGGCGGCCTTCGGCACCGGGGCCCGGGCGGTGGTGGCGGCCCGTGTGGGGGCCGAGCTGGCCGGTGCCTACTACCTCAAGGCGAATTTCCCCGGGCGCGCCGCCCACATCGCCAACGCCGGCTTCGTGGTGGCGCCCCGTTGGCGGGGCCGCGGGGTGGGCCGGGCCCTGGTCGAAGATTCGTTGGTCGAAGCACGGCGGCTGGGGTTCGACGCCATGCAGTTCAACCTGGTCTTCGAGTCGAACCCGGCCCGCCGGCTCTACGAGGAGCTCGGTTTCGAGGTGACCGGCCGGGTCCCGGCCGCCGCCGAGGGCGAGGACGCCCTGGTGTACTGGCGATCGCTCGAACCCGGCCCCTGACCGGGGCGGGGGGTCGTGACCCGGTGACGATCAGCCCAATCGTTCGATGACGGTGGCGTTGGCCTGCCCGCCCCCCTCGCACATGGTCTGCAGGCCGTAGCGGCCACCGGTGCGCTCGAGCTCGTTGAGCAAGGTGGCCATGATGCGTGCCCCCGAGCAGCCGGTGGGATGGCCTATGGCGATGGCTCCGCCGTTGGGGTTGACCCGGTCCATGTCGGGATGCAGTTCGCGCTCCCAGGCGAGCACCACCGAGGCAAAGGCTTCGTTGATCTCGACGACGTCGAAGTCCTCCAGGGCCATCTTGGCCTTCTCCAGGACCATGCGGGTGGCGGGGATGGGGGCGCTCAGCATGATCTCGGGGTCGTTGGCTGCCACCGCCATGGTGCAGAAACGGGCCCGGGGCCGAAGACCCAGGGCGTTGGCCCGCTCCTCGCTCATGACCAACACGGCAGCCGCTCCGTCGGAGATCTGCGACGAGGTACCGGCGGTCACCCGGCCGTCCTCCCGGAAGGCGGGCTTCAAGGCGGCCAGCTTCTCGGCACTGGTGTCGCGGCGCACCCCCTCGTCGCGATCGAGCATCTGGCCGGAGGGCTCCTGGGCGCCGGCCACCCGGGCCTCGAGGGCCACCATCTCGTTGGAGAAGCGGCCCTCGTCTTGAGCTCGGACCGCCCGGCGGTGCGACTCGAGGCTCACGGCGTCCATCTCCTCCCGGCTGATGCCCCAGCGCCGGGCGATCTCCTCGGCGCACTCCCCCTGGTGCACCAGGGCGAAGCGGCGCAGATACGCCGGTCCGTAGGCCTGGCCCGGTCCCGGGTCGGTGGTGGAGCCGATGGGGACGCGGC
>JASHZK010000152.1 GCA_030042575.1 Acidimicrobiales bacterium | reverse complement strand
GCCTCAGCCACCGCCGCCCCGGTCAACACCGCCACAGTCCGAGGCGCCATGGCCCCCACCGACTTGGTCGCCCGGAGCGACAGTCCAGCCTGCTGGCGGAAGCGAGCGCGGCCCGGACGCCGACCAGCCTGTGCCCGCCACCACCGCCGCCGGGTGGGGCTGGATGATGATCGCCGCGCTCGGCTTCCTCGTCGGCCAAGTCGCCAGCGCCGTCCTGCTGGTGGCGGTGGCGGCGGCCAACGGCAATCTCCACGACGTGTCCCGCCTGGCGGCGCAAACCGTCCCGCCCGCCTGGGTGACCGTCACCGGGCTGGTGGGCCTGTGGATCGGTTTCGTGGGCTCGGTGATCGTGGCCAGTCGCAGCACGGGGACGGGAAGTGTGCGACGGGACATGCATCTCGAGTTTCGCGGCGTGGACTTCATCGTCGGTCCTCTGGTCGGCTTCGGTGGCCAACTCGTGCTCCTGCCGCTGCTGTACCTTCCTCTCGAGCACGTCATTCCCCACCTCAACCAGAAGCTCGCCCAACCGGCCAAGCACCTCACCGGCGGCTTTCCGGGGGCCGACCTGGCTGTGATCGGCGTTCTGACCGTCGTCGTGGTGCCGGTGGTCGAGGAGCTGCTGTTCCGCGGGCTGTTCCTGCGTGGGGCGCTGCGAGCCTTTGCCGGAGCAGGGCGCCGTCTCGGGCCCGTCCTGGCCGTCGTGTGCACCGGGGTGGTGTTCGGCCTGGCCCATCTGGAGGCCTTGGAGACCCTGGGACTGGCGGCCTTCGGCGTCGTGCTCGCATTCATGGCCTACCGTTGGCGGCGGCTGGGGCCGTGCATCTTGGCCCATGCTTCGTTCAACCTGGTGGCCATCCTGGCTCTGGCCACGATCGGTGTGCCGCACTAAAACGCACTGAGCGTCGTCGGCGAGCGGCGACTGCTGTCGGTGCCGACTTCGGACGTGCCGCCACCCATTCCCGGTCTCGGTCGGGCACCATAGTCCGATGCGCCGTCCGTCCGTCCCGGCGATGGCGACGTTTGTCGCTATCGCCGGGGTCATCGTGATCACCGTGCTCTCGATGGACCCCTCCAATCTGCTCACCACGAGCACCATCACGGGCGGGGACACCGGTGCCCACGTCGCTTTGGCCTGGTTCCTGAAGACGGATCTGCTTCCGCATCTGCACGTCACCGGGTGGGACCCGGGTGCCTACGACGGGTTCCCCCTCTTCACCTTCTATTTCCCGCTTCCTGACCTCTTGGCCGCCCTCTTCGGATTCGTCGTTCCTTTCACCGTGGCCTTCAAGTTGGTGACGATCCTGGGATCCCTCACCTTGCCCGTCGCCGCCTGGGCCTTTGGCCGCCTGGCCGGCTTGGAGCGGCCCCGTCCCGCGGTGCTGGCGGTGGCCACGCTCCCTTACCTCTTCGACCAGACGTGGACGATCTACGGCGGGAACCTCTATTCGACCATGGCCGGCGAGTACGCCTACTCGCTCGGGTTGTCGGCGGGCCTGGTCTTCCTGGGACTCGTGATCCGAGGCATGCGCACCGGGAGACATCGGGCTGTCGCTGCCGTTCTGCTGGCCTTCATCGTGCTGTGCCACATCATTGCCGCTCTGCTGGCGTTGGCCGGTGTGGGCGTCGCCTTCCTCGTGCTCGGGCCCAGCTGGCGCCGTCTGTGGTGGGGGATCACCGTGGTGGGCACCGGGGGACTCTTGGTCGCCTTTTGGGCGCTGCCCTTCGTCTTCGAGCAGCCCTTCAGTACCAGCATGGGGTACCTGAACGTCACCACCTACGCCACTCTCTTCGCACCGAGCGCCGATCGGTGGGCCCTGGTCCTGGCCAGCATCGGCCTGCTCTTGGCCGTAGTCCGGCGCGACCGAGCGATGTCGATCGTGGCCATCATCGGTGCCGGTAGCGCCGGTGCCGTGGTGCTCGATCCCCAGGGAAAGCTCTACAACACCAGATTTCTGCCGCTGTGGTGGCTGGGCGTATACCTGGTGGCCGGTTATGCCGTAGCCGAACTGGGAGTGGTCGTCGCCCGCTGGTGGCGGGCCAACCGCATCGGTCAAATGGCGACAGCATCGGCCATGGACATCGTCGACCCGGTGCTCCCACACGTCACTTTCGGAGAGGCGGGCGCCCTCAGCACCAGCCTGGCCTCCCCCTCGGCCGTCGATCCGGATTCCGTCCCACGTCGAGTCCGGCGCCAGTGGTCGTGGGCGCCAGGGGCGGTGGCGGTACCGCTCGTCTCGCTGGCCGCCGCTGGTGCGGTCGTTCTACCTCCCCTGCTCATCTCGCCGACTTCCAGCTACCAGATCGGACCGTTGCATCTGACGGCCGACAACGTCCCGTCGTGGGCATCGTGGAACTACAGCGGCTACCAGGGTAAGCCCGGTTGGCCCGAGTTCGAGGGCCTCATGGACACCATGAAGCAGGTGGGTGCCCGCTACGGATGCGGACGGGCGATGTGGGAGTACAACGCCAACGAGAATCGCTTCGGGACACCCGAAGCTCTCATGGACCTTCCTTATTTCACCGACAACTGCATCGATTCCATGGAAGGCCTTCTGTTCGAATCAGCAGCCACCACCCCCTACCACTTCATCGATCAATCCGAGCTCTCGTTCCAGCCTTCGGATCCCATGGTCGGTTTGCCCTATTCACCCGTCGTCGACGTGACCGAGGGGGTGGAGCACCTCCAGCTCCTCGGTGTGCGCTACTTCATGGCGGCGACCTCGGAGGTGGAGGCCCAGGCCGATGCCGACCCCGACCTCACCTTGGTGGCGACCAGCGGTCCGTGGCACACCCCCTACGAGGGGACGACCGTCGTCACCACCTGGAAGGTCTACCTGATCAAGGACGTCTCCATGGTCGCCCCTCTCACCGAGCAGCCTTCCGTGCTCCGGGGGGTCGGACCCCAGCAGACCTCGTGGTTGCCCGTGGCGTTGCGTTGGTACGACGATCCGGCCGATTGGAGCCACGAACTGGTGAGCGGCGGTCCCAGTTCGTGGCCCCGGCAGTCGGCCTCGGCGGCACTGGCAGACGCGGCCAGGCGACTGCCCTCGGTCCAGGTGAGCGACATACGGACCACGACCGACACGATTCGCTTCCACGTCGACCGCACCGGTGTGCCGGTTCTGGTCAGGACCTCGTACTTCCCCAACTGGCACGCCCAAGGCGCCCTGGGACCGTGGCGGGCCGAGCCCAACCTGATGGTGGTGGTGCCCACTTCTCACGACGTGACGCTCGACTACGGCTCCACCCCCGAAGGTGAGGTGGGCGTCGGTCTGGGCTTCATCGGCCTCGTAGTAGTCGTCCTGCTGCTGCGTCGTCGCAGCCGCTTCCCGTGGTAGAGGCATCCGGCTGCCACGCGCCAAGGGTTCTTCGAGAGCATCACCTGGGGTGGGACTAGGCTCGCTCGAGCCATGGTCGATCTCGACAACGTGTTCAAGGCCTACGACATTCGAGGGACGGTGCCCGACCAACTCGACGCCGCCGTCTGCCGGTCGGTGGGATGGGCCTTCGCCCGGTTTGCCGATTCCCCGAGGGTGCTGGTGGCGCGCGACATGCGCGTCTCGGGTGAGGAGCTGGCGGCCGCCTTCACCCAAGGGGTCAACGCCGCCGGTGTCTCGGTCATCGACCTCGGTCTGGCTTCCACCGACATGCTCTATTTCGCCTCGGGCCGGCTCGACGCCCCAGGGGCCATGTTCACGGCCTCTCACAATCCGTCTTCCTACAACGGGATCAAACTCTGTCTGTCCGGCGCTCGCCCGGTGGGCCGGGACAGCGGGCTCGATGCCATTCGGGCCTCGGCTTCTCAGAGGTACCTCCAGACGTCGACCACAGGGGCGGGCAGCCGGTCCTCGGAGAAGGTCGAAGAGGTCGATCTCATCGAGGAGTACGCGGCCCATGTGCGTTCGTTCGTCGACATGGGCTCGTTGCTGCCGCTCGAAGTGGTGGCCGACACGGCCAACGGCATGGGCGGGCTGGTGGTGCCCAAGGTGTTCGAGGGCCTGCCCTTCCGTCTGCATCTGCTCTTCGGTGATCTCGACGGAACCTTTCCCAACCATCCAGCCGACCCCATTCAGCCCCAGAACCTGGTCGATCTGGACGCAGCCGTCCTCGAGCGCCACGCCGATGTCGGGCTGGCTTTCGACGGCGATGCCGACCGGGTCTTCCTGGTCGACGAGAAGGCACAGCCCGTTTCCGGCTCCCTGACCACGGCCCTGGTGGCCGAGGCGATGCTCAAGAAGCACCCGGGCGCCACGGTGCTCTACAACCTCATCTGCTCCAAGGTGGTACCCGAGACCGTCGAGGCCAACGGGGGGATCGCCGTGCGCACCCGAGTCGGCCATTCCTTCATCAAGCAGGTGATGGCCGAGACCGGTGCTGTGTTCGGAGGCGAGCACTCGGGCCACTACTACTTCCGTGACAACTATCGGGCCGACTCGGGGATCATCGCCGCCCTCATCGTCCTGGGCGTCATCTGTGCCACCGGGAAGCCGCTGTCCGAGTTGCTCGCCCCCTACCGCCGTTACGCCGATTCCGGTGAGATCAACAGCGTGGTCGATGATCCCGTCGCCGTGGTGGAGGCCCTGGCCGAGCGGCTCTGTGTGCCGGGCGTCGGCTGCGACCGCACCGACGGGCTGACTGTCGACCACGGGGACTGGTGGTTCAACGTCCGGCCTTCGAACACCGAACCACTCCTCCGCCTGAACGTGGAGGCCGGGAGCCCCTCCCTGTGCCAGGCCCACGTAGCCGAGTTGCTCGACCTGGTGCACGAGACAACGGGCGTCTCCGGTGGCGTCCGTTCGGTGGGTGGCTGACGGTGTCCGGGGCCCAGCGGGTAGAAAGCGAGAACGGCAGGTGACGCTCGATCCACTCCTGCTCGAGGTGCTGGCTTGTCCCGAGGACAAAGGCCCCCTCCTCTACTTCGCCGACGAGGAGCGGCTCTACAATTCCCGGCTGCACCGGAGCTATGTCGTGCGCGACGGGATCCCGGTCATGCTGGTGGACGAAGCGCAGTCGGTGACCGAGGAGGAGCACGAGCGACTGATGGCCAAAGCCGCCTCCGGGGAGGCCGTGACGACGCTGGGAGGTGGGAGCTCGTGACCGTCTTGCCGCCAGTGGCTGCCGGCGCCCTCGACAGTCTGGGCATGTTCGAAGCCAGCGCCGCCCTTCCCGAGCAGGTGGCCTCGGCCGTAGGCGCCTCCCACGGCCTCGACGGACTGCCGGACAAGGCGTACGTGGAGAACGTCGTCGTTCTCGGGATGGGCGGCAGCGGCATCGCCGGGGACGTCATGGTGGCGGTGGCCGGCCCCTTCCTGCCCGTGCCGGTGACGGTGGTGAAGTCCTACGACCTTCCCGACTTCGTGGGCCCGGGGTCGCTGGTTTTCGCCGTGTCCTTCTCGGGGGGCACCGAGGAGACGGTGGAGGCGGCCGGCGAGGCGGCCAACGCCGGGGCCAGCTTGGTGGCGGTGACGAGCGGCGGAGAGCTGGCCTCACTGGCCGAGGAGTGGGGTGCGCCGGTGGTGTCGGTTCCTTCGGACATCCCCGCCCCCCGCGCCGGGCTCGGGGCCATGGCCATCCCGCCGTTGGTGGTCCTCGAGGACATCGGCTTGTTCCCGGGGGCAAGCCAGTGGGTGGCCCTGGCCGTCGACCAGTTGAAGCGCCGTCGCGACGAGTTGGTGCGACCCGGTGGTTTGGCCGAGGAGGTGGCCGAGCGCATCGGGCGCACCATCCCGCTCGTCCACGGGGCCCAGAACCTGGGCGCGGCGGCGGTGCTGCGCTGGAAGTCGCAGGTGAACGAGAACGCCAAGTGCCCGGCCTTTGCCGCTGTCTACCCCGAGCTGTGCCACAACGAGATCGTGGGCTGGGGACAGCTCGGAGACGTGACCCGTCAGGTGACGACCCTGGTCAACCTCCGTCATGACGCCGAGCACCCCCAGGTCGTCCGCCGATTCGAGATGGTGGCCGATGTCCTGCGCGAGGTCGTGGGCGACTTCGTCGAAGTGAGAGCAGGCGGTGAAGGCGACCTGGCCCAGCTCTTCGACCTGGTGCTCGTGGGCGACTTCGTTTCCCTTCACATGGCTGCCCGGGAGGGGATCGACCCCGGCCCGGTCCCCGTGCTGGACCAGCTCAAGGAGCGCCTGCGTCAGGGCTGAAGCGCCCGAAGCCTAGTGAATGAGGAGGATCATGGCCCGTTCCGACGGACCCGCATACAAGGTCGCCGACATCACGCTCGCCGAGTTCGGCGCCCGCGAAATTCGCCTGGCCGAGGAGGAGATGCCCGGCCTCATGGCGTTGCGGGCCGAGTTCGCCGACGAGCAGCCGTTGGCCGGCGCTCGTGTGGCGGGATCGATCCACATGACCGTTCAGACGGCGGTCTTGGTGGAGACGCTGCGGGCGCTTGGCGCCGAGGTGCGCTGGGCGTCGTGCAACATCTTCTCGACTCAAGACCACGCCGCCGCCGCCCTGGCGGCCATCGGGGTGCCTGTCTTCGCCTGGAAGGGCGAGACCATCGAGGAGTACTGGTGGTGCACCGAACAGATCATGCGCTGGCCGGACGGCCAAGGTCCGAACCTCATCCTCGACGACGGCGGCGATGCCACCTTGCTGGTGCACATGGGGGCCGACGCCGAGGAGGCCGGTTCCGTGCCCGCCCCCGGGCCTGACGCCCCGGAGGACCTCCGTGTGCTGGTGGACGTGATACGCCGGTCGCTTTCGACGGGGGAGACGTACTGGAGCGAGTTGGCCAAGGGCATCATCGGAGTCACCGAGGAGACGACGACCGGGGTGCATCGGTTGTACCAGCGCGAGAGGGACGGCACCCTGCGTTTCCCGGCCATCTCGGTCAACGACGCCGTGACCAAGTCCAAGTTCGACAACGTCTATGGCATCCGCCACTCGCTGATCGATGGGATCAACCGGGCCACCGACGTGATGATCGGGGGGAAGACGGCCGTGGTGTGCGGGTACGGCGACGTGGGCAAGGGCTGCGTCCAGTCCTTACGCGGGCAAGGGGCCCGGGTGGTCGTCACCGAAGTCGACCCCATCTGCGCCCTGCAGGCGGCCATGGACGGCCTGGAGGTGACCACCCTCGAGCAGGTGGTCGAGGACGCCGACATCTTCATCACCGCAACCGGGAACCGGGACGTCATCACCGCAGGACACCTGCAGATGATGAAGCACAACGCCATCGTCGCCAACATCGGCCACTTCGACAACGAGATCGACATGGCCGGGCTGGCCCGCATGTCCGATGTACGAAAGATGCCCGTCAAGCCTCAGGTCGACGAGTGGGTGTTCCCCGACGGCCATTCGGTGATCGTGTTGGCCGAGGGCCGTCTGGTGAACCTGGGGTGCGCCACCGGCCATCCCAGTTTCGTGATGTCCACCAGTTTCACCAACCAGGTCCTGGCCCAGATCGAGCTGTTCACCCGGACGGCCAGCTACCCCCTGGGCGTCCACCGCCTTCCCCGGGAGCTGGACGAGAAGGTGGCCCGGCTGCACCTGGACAAGCTGGGGGTCAAGCTGACCACGCTCACCGAGCAGCAGGCTCGATACATCGGCGTGGCGCCCGAAGGGCCTTTCAAGAGCGAGGGCTATCGCTACTGACCTGGCGGGGCGGGTGCCCCCTGGCCCGCCTCCTGGGCGTCCCTCGGGTCCCGCCGCTGCCCGGCCGGCGCCCTGCCGGTGGGCTCCTCGGCCGACGTCGGCCGACCGGTGCGTGGCCCAGAACCGCTGGGCAAAGTGGGCCACGCGGCGTACCATCGAACCAGTGGGCCGTGTCCGGGTCTGTGGTTGCAAGTCGAAGCCAGTC
>JASHZK010000151.1 GCA_030042575.1 Acidimicrobiales bacterium | reverse complement strand
CGTAGGTCCAGCCAGTCTTCCCCGGCCGATCCGAGCGCAAAGGGCTGAAACAGATCCAGTTCGACCTCACCGAGATCTTCATTCGGCCACTGCGCGAGCATTTGGCCGCCCTGAAGACCCTCCTTTTGGATGAACCGGCTGATGTGGCGCGTACACTGTCAGGCATGGCCTGACAGTGTACGGTGAAGCCTGACAAGATGGAGGACACAGTGACGGCCACTACCGAGTTGACTGCGTCGTGCTCGTTCTGCTTGAAGGCACACACCGATGTTGCGACGCTGGTGGCTGGACCGGGCGTGTACATCTGCGATGAATGTGTGGCGCTGTGCGGCCAGCTCATTGCCGGCAAGCGTGAGTCGGAGGAGCACGAGTCGGTCCGGCGGATGGCCCCGTGGGAAGCTGAGGCTGGACTCGACGCAGTCCTTGCCGGCCTACCTCGAGTAGCTCAGGCTGGCCACCAGGCCGAATACACCCTCACGCAGTATGTCCGAACGGCTCGCCGGCTCGGCGCCACCTGGGCCGCCATCGGACGAGCCCTGGGCATGACCCGCCAATCGGCGTGGGAGCGGTTCTCCGGCGGGCAATGACGCCCGACGAGGCGTCCGGGCCGCACGATCGGGCCCAGCCGGCCTCTGAGGCCGGCTGTCTCGACCCTCCTCGCAGCACAGATCGCCCCTGCCCGCAGGGCGGCTACGGACTATGGGCCAGGCCAGCTGTGGCCGGGGTGCCTGTTACCGATGGGCGGAAGCGTCGAGCCGACTTGCGTCGAGGTGATGCCGAGGTGTTCGACAAGGTTCAGAGTGCCGTTCGAGCCCCAGAAGTTCCCGTATCCGGTGAGGGTGTCCAGGCCCGGTACTTGCTCCGGTGGGGAGGAAATGCCCGCACCACCCGACGTGATGAGGAAGGTACCGGTTGTCCACCCGTTCGGCGATGTGGTCCCGTAGGCCCGGATGGTGATCGAACCACTCTGGCCGGCGAACGTGCAGCTGCAGTCGTCGTAAGCCGTGAACGACGTCCAGCCGTTCGGGTAGGTGGTTGCTGCCACTGACTCCCCGGACTGCCCGAGGGCGCCTCCCGTGTACGTCGCTGTTCCCGTCAGCCCCGTCCCGCTGAAGACGACGTCGTTGACCTCAGCCGACAGGGTGTCGCCCGATTCGGTCACCCCCAGATCCTCCATGACCACGCTCGACCCGACCTGTGTGCGGGCTCCGAAGTACGTACCGAGGCTCCACTTGCTCACCGCGATGTGCTCGGGCACGCAGAGTGTCGGGGTACACGACTCGGGCGGGGTCTCCTGGGCCAAGGCCTCAGGAGCAGGGTTGAGCGTGAGGACATTGAAGCCGCACTCGCCTACTCCGATGCCTCCCACGATGTTCGGGGCCGAACCACTGTCGCCGAACTGAATCCCTGTGGAGGTGGGAACCCCCGGGATGGTGGCGGGCACGTTGTTGAAGCAGATCATGTTGCCATTGATGAGATTGTTGTCGACCTCCATGGCGTCGGGGTCACCCATCGTGTTGTTCGCGAAGGTGGCTGTGCCCCCGATCTGGTCGCGCAGGCTGCCGAGCCAGCACGAGGTCAGACCGCTGACGGTCAGGTTCCCGCCGATCGTGTCGTCTTCGAAGTCGGTGAAGACCGGGGTGAAGAGCATGGTGGGGTCCTCGGACCACGGTGCCGGAGGAACGGGCGTGGAGGGCGGCTCGGTCACCGCCGAGCAATTCTCGGCCGCCGCCCCGCCTCCGCCACCGACGACGGAGACACTTCCACCGATCGAGGCCGAGTGCACGACGACCCCCTCTGCGCCGGTGGCAATCAGGTTCCCCCCGATGTGGTCATAGGTGATGGCGGGGGGGCTGGTGCAGGTGATGTTCGGAGAGCATCCGAAGAGGAAGACGCCTCCCGGTCCCACCTCGACGTTGCCACCGATGTCGACGGTGGCGGGGAGGATCGGGCTGCTCGACGGGTCACCGGAGCCCACGGCGTCGAGCAGAGCGCCAGGAGCGACGGTCAGGTTGCCCAGGACATTGACATTGCCAGCGGGCATGAAGCAGACGCCCGTCACCAGCACCGAGCCGTAGGTCCCAGCCGGGATCACCCCGCCGTTTGCCCCTGTGCAGGTGTAGGGGGTTCCGGGGAACCAGTGGCCTGCGGGGGTTGCCGATGCACCGCCCGCGGTCAGAAATGTACCGGCCAACGCAAGGGCCGTTACCGGGACGATCCGCCAACTCTTCATGATTCCCACCGTCTCTTCCATGCGCCTGTCTGAGTCGATTTACGCCGTCGATATCTTTCCACACGTGTAGGACTGGTAAATCGTCAGATTTGATGTCATAGGAACAACCGATTCACAGCAAAAGACGCTATACGTCGTGACACGTGGCGCACCTAATCGGCCAAAGTGCGTTTGTTTCCCAAATCGTCACATAGTAACGGCATCGTGTACGTCCAGCAGTCGTTGGCCGCGCGCGTCACGCCGACCCGGATATGCACTCCCTTCACAATTCCCACACCCTGTCGTCCCCCGCGGTCTCGCCTGCCGCGCTACTGAAGGTCTCGAAGGCTCTCACGACACTGACGCGATGCGACGCTGGTAGTGCCTCGAGGATTCGCCGGATCTCTTCTTTCCGACGTCTGGTCACCGTTGAGACCAGGCCCCTGCCGGCCGGCGACAGCGCCAGCCGTACCTCTCGGCGATCGGCCCCCTGGCGACGCCGACTGATCAGCCCCTTGCTGGCCAACCGGTCACACAGGCGAGTAACCGTTGAGGGATCGACACCCAGGGCGACAGCCAGGTCGACAGGACGCTGGGGACCCCGGGCGCTGAGCACCACCAATGAGCGGAACTGGGGGATCGATACCTCCTCTTCGTGCTCAGCCAGAGAACGGGCGGCCACAGCCACGAGAACCCGGCTGGCGGAGAGCACGGCATCGGCTAGGGCGTCGAGGGCGTCGGGCGCTTTAGTGGGTGTCATCCAGTTATTGTAGATAGGCAACTATCGG
>JASHZK010000150.1 GCA_030042575.1 Acidimicrobiales bacterium | reverse complement strand
ACGGAGTCACTGGCGGCTCATGACCGTCGACGGGAACGAGGTCAGTTCTTGAGGGCAATCCAACCGGCGAAATTGAGCCATCTCCAGAAGCAGTCGACCTGAGAGAAGCCGGCGTGACGCAACATCTGCTCGTTCCACTGGGCCGTCATCGGCACCAGCACCCCTTCTAGGGAGAGACGCTTACGTTCGACTTCTTCCACGGAATACCCGTTCTCCAACTTGCTCTCCAGGTAGTGCCGGACGAATTGCGCGTCGATCGAAGCAGTGTTCCCCAGGACCTTCTCCACCATGATCATGGCACCACCCGGAGCCAACGCCTCATAGGCGGAGCGGATCACCTGTTGCCGGTACTCCATCGGTATGAACTGCATGGTGAGCACGGACAGGACGAGACACACCTCACTGTCCACTGCCGGGAGACCCTGGCGGAGATCGAAGTCAGCCACCGTGACCAGATCGCCGGCATCATCGCCGCTGAATCTCTCCTTGAGCACGCCGAGCATGGCCGGAGAACGTTCGATGGCCAGGAAGCGGGTGGGCAGGGCGGGATCTCGGCGCCGTTGCTCCTCCACCAACGGGGCGATGCTCTCGCCCGAACTGGCTCCGAGGTCGACGACCAATTTTCCACTCTGGAGGAAATCCCGAGCCAAAGAGCGCACCGTCTCCCGCATGACCTCGTATTGAGGGATCGAGCGTTGGAGCATGTCGTCGAAGACCTCGGTCACCGACTCGTCGAAGGCCCAAGGGCCGGCAGGCACATGGCCCAGGCTCGACTTGCCCGGGATGGCCAAGGCTCCCATAGCCGGCCCGAAATCAGGATCGGTGCGCTGCTGAGCCATCAGGAGGCAACCTCCTCACGCCGGCGCCGCCGAGGCCTAGCCCCACCCCTCAACGGAGCCGGCTGATTCTACCTTCGCCGGTTCCGGGGAAGCTGCTCAGGAGATGTGCGCCACCCGGAAGGACTCGACCAACCGGCCCTCGGGAAGCCCGGCCCGTCGGGCGCCTTCGGCGGCCCATTCCCGGATGCGGTCCTCGATCCACTCCCCGTCGCCCACCTGGCTGCGGTGCTGACGCAGGGCCGCCACCTTGCGGGGGAAGGTGTCGGTGATGTCGACGACGTGGGTGGGATCGGGCATGGCCATCACCCACAGCTCGGGCACGGAGAAAGGCTCGAGTCCCTCCTCGAGCAGCTCGGGATGGGCGAAGGGATTGCGGGCGTCGGGGTACACGGCGCACACGGCGGCTTCACCGGCGGCCAGGTGGTCGGGATGGCTGGCACCGAGACGGTCCCACATGCGTTCGGGCGACTGGCACACCACCCGATCGGGCCGCAGCTGACGGATGAGCCGGCTCACGTCGCGGCGCAATGCCATGCCGGCGGTCAGGCGCCCGTCGGGATAGCCCAGGAACACCACCTCGTCCACACCGACCTCGGCGGCGGCGGCCCGCTGCTCGGCTTGACGGAGCCGGGCCATGTCACGGCGCGACACCGTTCGATCGGAGCCGCCGGCCTCCCCGTCGGTGACGATGCAGTAACTGACCTCGATCCCGGCCTTCCTCCACAGGGCCACCGACCCGGCCGCGCCGAAGTCGACGTCGTCGGGATGGGCCACCACCACCAAGATGCGCTCGACCCCCTGGGGATCGGTCTCGACCACGCTGCGCTCGTCTTCGGCCATGGCGCCGAGGTTAACGGGGAGCGGTCGGGCTCCCCGTCGCCGGAGATCCTCAGGCGGCGCCCTCGTCGACGGGTGACCAGGCGCCCAGGTCGGCCAGGCGCCGGTCGTTGGAGAACACCTCCACCATGGGCAGCGACAACCCGAGACGCTTCTGGATGCGCTCGACTTCGAGGACCTGGTCCCACAGGACCAATGTGGCCACCACCCCGCTGCCCCCGGCCCGGGCGGTGCGACCCGAGCGGTGCAGGTACGCCTTGTGGTCCTCGGGCGGGTCGTAGTGGACGACCACGTCGACGTCCTCGATGTCGAGCCCGCGGGCGGCCACGTCGGTGGCCACCAGCACCGGGAGCGTCCCCGAGTCGAATTGCGACAGCGCCTTCTCCCGCATGGCCTGGCGCAGGTCGCCGTGGATGGCGGCCGCCCTCACCCCTTCGCGTCGCAGCTGCTCGACCAGGCGGTCGGCCCCGCGCTTGGTGCGGACGAAGACGAGCACCTTGGCGGCCCCCCGGCAGATGGCCGCCGCCACCTTGACCTTGTCCATCTGGTGGACCTGTAAGAAGCGGTGCTCCATGGAGTCGACCGTGGTGGTGGCCGAGGCCACCTCGTGGCGCACCGGATCGGTCAGGTGCCGGCGCACCAGGCGGTCGACGTCGCCGTCGAGGGTGGCGGAGAACAGCATCGTCTGATGGGGCCCGTGGATACGGCGCAACAACCAGTCGACCTGGGGCAGGAACCCCATGTCGGCCATGCGGTCCGCCTCGTCGAGGACCACCACCTCGATGTCGTCCAGCACCACCTCCTTGCGCTCGCCCAGGTCGATGAGCCGGCCGGGGGTGGCGATCACGACGTCGGCGCCCTTGCGGAGCTTGCGCACCTGGCGGTCGATGTCGGCTCCGCCGTAGACGACCACCGTGCGGCGGCCCACCGCCGCCCCCAGCGGGGTGAGGACCTCCCCCACCTGCCGGGCCAGCTCCCGGGTGGGCACCAGCACCAGCCCGCGGGGCCGGCCGGGACGGGCTTTGCCCACGCGCATGAGCAGCGGCAGCCCGAAAGCCAGGGTCTTGCCCGATCCGGTCTTGGCCTTGCCGCACACATCGCGACCGGCCAACCCGTCGCCGATGGCCAGGGCCTGCACGGCGAAGGGCACGGTGATGCCCTGGTGCTCGAGCTCGGCCACCAACGGGGCGGCCACGCCCAGCTGAGCGAATGTCGGAGCCTGGCCTTCGGAGAGCGGGGGGACAAAAGGTGGAGCAGGGGGCACGGAGACGTCCTGGACCGGACGCTTCGTCGTCTTCGTCACTGACTGATCACGCTCGCTTCGCTATGCGGCAGCCGGCGGTCGGCCACCGGGCGGGCCCGCCTCGGGACTCCGCGGGCGCCCTGGTGGCGGGCGACGAAGCACTGGTGAGGAAGACCCCGGTGCCACGGAGATTGCGCAGCACGCACCTGCCACTTTAGCGCCGAGCGGCTCCGAGCTGTGCTCTGCTCCGGCGGCGGCGGCCCCTCAGGGGTTCGAGGCAGCCAGCTCCAGTCGCCGTTGCTTGGCCAGCCGGCGCCGTTCGTAGGGGGTCGTACCGCCCCAGACACCCTCGCGCTGGCCGGTCTTCAGGGCGAAGGCCAGGCACTCCGAGCGCACCGGGCAGGCCCGGCACACGGCCTTGGCCCGAGCCGGGCTCTCGCCGTCCTCCGGGAACCAGGCGCCCCGGTCAGGATGGCCGGCGCACAGCGCCTGCCTGGTCCAGCTGTCCCGATCGAGGGCGGTGTCGATGGTCATGGAAGATCGATCGGCACGACGGCCGAAGATCTTGACGAAGCGGGCGCCCGGATCCGCCGCCGGCCACCGTGGGCGTCAGCCGGCCGAGGGCGGCTGGTACAGGGAGGCGCCGGCGGCCAGGAATTCGACGGCCTTGGCCGCCATGCCCTCGTCCACCACGTCCTGCGGCGCCAGGCCCCGCTCCTCGGCCATGCGGCGCACGTCCTGGCTGATGCGCATGGAGCAGAACTTGGGGCCGCACATGGAGCAGAAGTGCGCCGTCTTGGCCGGCTGGGCCGGGAGCGTCTCGTCGTGGTAGGCCCGGGCCGTCTCCGGGTCGAGGGCCAGGTCGAACTGGTCCTCCCAGCGAAACTCGAAGCGGGCCTTCGACAGGGCGTCGTCCCACGCCTGCGCCCCGGCGTGGCCCTTGGACACATCGGCGGCGTGGGCGGCGATCTTGTAGGAGATCATGCCCGCTTTGACGTCGTCGCGGTCGGGCAGTCCCAGGTGCTCCTTGGGGGTGACGTAACAGAGCATGGCCGTGCCGTGCATGGCGATCACCGCCGCCCCGATGGCCGAGGTGATGTGGTCGTAACCGGGGGCCACGTCGGTGGTGAGCGGGCCCAGGGTGTAGAAGGGCGCGTCGTGGCACAGCTCCTGCTGGAGCGTGACGTTCTCGGCGATTTTGTGCAGCGGCACGTGGCCCGGCCCCTCGATCATCACCTGCACCCCGTGGTCCCAGGCGATCGAGGTGAGCTGGCCCAAGGTGCCCAGCTCGGCGATCTGGGCCTCGTCATTGGCGTCGGCCACCGACCCGGGCCTCAGTCCGTCGCCCAGCGAGAAGGCGACGTCGTAGGCGGCCATGATCTGGCACAGCTCCTCGAAATGGCTGTAGAGGAAATTCTCCTGGTGGTGAGCCAGGCACCACGCCGCCATGATCGAGCCGCCTCGGCTCACGATGCCGGTCACCCGTGAGGCGGTGAGCGGCACGTAGCGGAGGAGCACGCCGGCGTGCACGGTGAAGTAGTCCACCCCCTGCTCGGCCTGCTCGACGACCGTGTCCCGGTACACGTCCCAGGTGAGCTCCTCGGGACGGCCGTCCACCTTCTCCAGAGCCTGGTAGATGGGCACCGTGCCTATGGGAACGGGCGAGTTGCGCAGGATCCATTGGCGAGTGGTGTGGATGTCGGCACCGGTGGAGAGGTCCATGACCGTGTCGGCGCCCCAGCGGGTGGCCCACGTGAGCTTCTCCACCTCTTCGGCCACCGACGACGTCACCGCCGAATTCCCGATGTTGGCGTTGACCTTGACCACGAAGCGCCGCCCGATGGCCATGGGCTCGGACTCGGGGTGGTTGACGTTGGCCGGGATGATGGCCCGGCCGGCGGCCACCTCCTGGCGCACGGTCTCGGGCTCCACCCCTTCTCGCACGGCCACGAAGGCCATCTCCTCGGTGACCAGGCCCCGGCGGGCGTAGTGCAGCTGGGACACCGGGGCCCCCCGCGCCCGGCGCGGTGCACGAGCGGGGCCCGGCCAGGGCGCGGGGCCCGCCCCGCCACGCACGGCGACCCGCCCGTCGTCGCGACGGCTGGAGGGGCGTCCCTCGTACTCCTCGGTGTCGCCACGCCCGGCGATCCACGGGGCGCGCAGAGGCGCCAATCCCTCCTCGGGCACCGACCCGGGGCCCGAGGTGTCGTACAGGCGCACGGGGGGGTCGGCCTCCGAGGGGTCCCGGCCACCGGGAGCCCGCAGGGCGACCTCGGTGAAGGGGACCCGCAAGCCGCCGGGACCCTCGACGTAGACCTTGGTGCGGCTTCCGGTGCTCGCTGTCATGTG
>JASHZK010000149.1 GCA_030042575.1 Acidimicrobiales bacterium | reverse complement strand
GTCGCCTTCCAAAGGTGATCTCGATCCCTCGCTCGACCCGGGGGCGCTGGCGGCGGAGTACGCGGCCGGCGGGGCCACGTGCCTCTCGGTGTTGACCGACGCCCAGTTCTTCGGCGGTTCACCCGACGACCTGGTCGCCGCCCGGGCGGCATGCCCGCTGCCCGTGCTGCGTAAGGACTTCACGGTGGGCGAGGCCGATGTGTGCGACGCCCGTCTCATGGGGGCCGACGCGGTGCTGCTCATCGCGGCCGCCCTCCACGACGAGGAGCTGGCCCGCCTGCAGGCGCTGGCCCGGCGACTCGGGCTCGATGCCCTGGTCGAGGTGCACGATCAGGACGAGCTGGCCCGGGCCCTGGCCGCCGGAGCGACCCTCGTGGGGGTGAACCGGCGCGACCTGAGAACCTTCGAGGTGGACCGCCGTCGGGCCCTCGATCTGGCCGGCGCCATCCCCCCGGAGGTCGTGGCCGTGGCCGAGTCGGGCCTGGTGGACGGGGCCGACGCCCGGCGCCTGGGCGCCGCCGGCTACCAGGCCGTGCTGGTGGGGGAGACCCTGGTGCGCAGCGCCGATCGCGGCGCCGTGCTGGCTGAGCTGCGCAGGGCCCCGGTACGGGCCCGCGCCGCGCCCACGGCCCCGTCGGGGTCGTCGGCGGCCGTGTCGACCCGGAGCTGAGCGGCGTGCTGGTCAAGATCTGCGGCATCACCAACGAGGCCGACGCCATGCTGGTCCTGGGTCTGGGGGCCAACGCCCTGGGGTTCATCTTCGCCCCTTCGCCCCGCCAGGTGTCGGTGCGGGCCGTGCAGCAGATCGTCGACCGGCTCCCCAGGGACCAGGGGCTTCTGACCGTGGGCGTGTTCCGCAACGAAGCACCCGAGCGGGTGGTCGAAGTGGTGAACACCATCGGCTTGCGTGCCGCTCAGCTCCACGGCCACGAGACGACGGAGCAGACGCGCTACGTCGCCGAGCGGGTGCCGAGGACGATCCGCGCCTTTCCGGCCGGTCATCCCGACGTGGCCAGGATCGACCACTACGGAGCCCACTACGTGCTGATCGACGCCGCCTCACCCGGCTCGGGGGAGGTGTTCGACTGGCGGCTGGCAGAAGGGGTGGTGGACCCGGCCCGGCTGGTGGTCTCGGGCGGGCTGCATCCCGGCAACGTGGCCGATGCCATCGCCCATCTGCGACCCTTGGGCGTCGACGTGTGCTCGGGGGTGGAGGCGGAGCCGGGCCGCAAGGACCCGGTGAAGGTGCGGGCCTTCGTGGTGGCGGCGCGACAGGCGGCGGTGTCGGCCGGACTGGCGGGCCACCGCCTGTGGGGCGAAGGTGACGACGGGCCGACGGCTTCTGCCGCCGGCGACGGCCACGGGGACGACCCCGGCGACGGCGAGGCGGACGGGCGGCCCTTCGACTGGCAGGAGGACACGTGAGCGGTTCGCTCATGGGGTCGCCCGATCCCGGCGGTCGCTTCGGCGACTTCGGGGGGCGCTTCGTGCCCGAGTCGCTGGTGCCCGCCTGTCAGGAGCTCGAGGCCGCCTTCACCGAGGCCTGGGCCCATCGCGCCTTTCGGGCCGAGCTCCGCGAGGTGCTGCACCACTACGGCGGCCGGCCGACGCCCGTCACCGAGTGCCACCGGCTGTCGGAGCAGTTGGGTATTCGTCTCCTGCTCAAGCGCGAGGACCTGGCCCACACCGGCTCGCACAAGCTCAACAACGTGATCGGCCAGGCGCTGCTGGCCCGGCGCATGGGCAAGAGCCGGCTGGTGGCCGAGACCGGTGCCGGCCAGCACGGGGTGGCCGCCGCCACCGCCGCCGCCCTGTTCGGCATGGAGTGCGTGGTGTTCATGGGTGAGATCGACACCGTGCGCCAAGCGCTCAACGTGTTCCGCATGGAGCTTCTCGGGGCCCGGGTACAGCCGGTGGCCAGCGGCAGCCGGACATTGAAGGACGCCGTCAACGAGGCGTTGCGGTACTGGGTGGCCGAGGTCGATACCACCCACTACTGCATCGGCTCGGTCATGGGTCCCCATCCCTATCCGTGGATCGTGCGCGAGCTGCAGCGGGTGGTGGGGGAGGAGGCCAGGGGCCAGTGTCGGGAGCTGCTCGACGGCGGCGACCCGGACTGGGTGGTGGCGTGCGTGGGCGGGGGCTCCAACGCGGCGGGGACCTTCGCCGGTTTCGTCGACACCGACTCGGCGCTGGTGGGGGTGGAGGCGGCCGGCGGATCGGCCATGGGCCACGGCGTGCCCGGCGTGGTCCACGGGATGAAGTCGTACCTGATGCAGGACGAAGCCGGACAGATCCGGGAGGCCGAGTCCATCTCCGCTGGGCTCGACTATCCCGGCATCGGCCCCGAGCACGCCCATCTGGCCACCATCGGCCGGGCCCGCTACGCCCAGGCCGGCGACGACGAGGTGCTCGAGGCCTTTCAGCTCTTGTCCCGTACCGAGGGCATCATCCCGGCCCTGGAACCGGCCCACGCTCTGGCCTGGGTGATCCGCCAGGCCGGCACCGAGATCCCCCGCGGGGCCAGCGTGCTCCTCACCCTGTCCGGGCGCGGCGACAAGGACGTGGCCCAGGTCCGGGACCTTCTGTCGCAGGGCCCGCCCTCATGACCCCCGAGGCCCCGGCCACCGTGGCCGGAGCACTGGAGCTGCACCTGCGGGCACGGCGCGACGCCGGGCACAAGCTGCTCGTGCCCTACGTCACCGCCGGCCTGCGCCACGACTGGCTCCAGGTGGTGCAGGCCGTGGTGGCCGCCGGAGCGGACGCGGTCGAGATCGGCATTCCCTTCTCCGATCCGATGATCGACGGCCCCGTCATCCAAGCCGCCTCCCTCGAGGCGTTGCGGCGCGGCACCACCCCCGACGGCGTCGTTGCCGAGCTGTCCGCTGTCGAGGTGAGCGTGCCTCTGTGCGTCATGACCTACTACAACCTCGTGTTCCGCGCCGGCCATCGTCGCTTTGCCCGCTCGCTGGCCTCGAGCGGCGTGGCCGGGGCCATCGTGCCGGACCTCCCGCTCGAGGAGGCTGTCGCCTGGTGTGCCGAAGCCGACGAGGCCGGAGTGGCGACGGTGATGTTGGTGGCGCCCTCCACGTCTTCGCCGCGGGCCACGCTGATCTGCCGGCGGTCGCGTGGCTTCGTCTACGGCGTGGGCCGCATGGGCGTCACCGGCGAGCGCCAGAGCCTGGCCCGGTCGGCCCGGGACGTCGCCCGGAGACTGCGGACGGTCACCGACCTCCCCGTGTGCATCGGGATCGGGGTGTCGACCGCCGAGCAGGCCGCCGAGGTGTGTACCGAGGCCGACGGCGTGGTCATCGGTTCGGCCCTCGTGCGCCGCCTGCTCCAGGGCGCCGGGCCCGACGAGGCGGCCGAGTTCGTCGGAGGCGTACGCCGGCGGCTCGATTCGCTGGCCGGCTGAACGGGGGCTCGCCCCGTCCCACCGAGACCGGTCCGGACCACAGGCTCGGGTGTCAACGGCGACGGCGACGGCGACGGCGGCTTCGGTTGTGGTGCTCGAGCCGGCGCCCGATGAGCTCCCGGCGTGCCTGCAGATCGCGATACGTGAGGCTCTCGACCGGTTCGGTCACCCCCAAGGAGGCCCGGATGGCGTCGAGGTCGATCTCGGGCATCTCAGTGGGAACCATGCCGATCTCGCGGGCGATGCGCTCTCCGTGGTGCTCGTGGAAGTACGTCACGATGGCCACGATCTCGGCGATCATGTCGATGTCGGGCGCCATGAGGGCCAGGGCGCCGTCGAGGAAGAGCATGTCCTTCACGTAGAGCATGAGCTCCTTGGGCATGCGTGCCCCGTAGCCCAACAGCGCTTTGGTGACGTCACGGATCTGGGAGCTGAGCTCCTCGGCGCTCAACGTGGTCGGGTCCACCGGGGGTCGATCGAGGCCCAGATCGATGATCACGGCGTCGACGTCGGTGGCCGCCGGCAGGGCGCCGAGATCGCGTATGGCCTCCACCTGCCCCCGTATGTCGTTGGACGAGCCGGCGATGACGAGCCGCAACAGGGCCAGGCGCTGGGCGTCGTCCAGCCGCCCGGTGATGCCGAAGTCCATGAGCGCCACTCGGCCGTCGTGGCGGACGAACAGGTTGCCGCCGTGGAGGTCTCCATGGAACACGCCGTAGAGCAGCGCCCCCTCCAGGAAGGCGATCATCGCCGCGTGGAGCACGGCGGCGGTGTCCACCCCGGCGGCCCGCATGGCTTCGACGTTGCCCCAGGCGAAACCGTCGAGACGCTCCATGACGAGCACCCGGCGCGTCACCAGCTCGGGATGGGGCCGGGGGACGACGAGCGCCCGCTGTCCCGTGTCGGCCAGGACCCGGGCCACGTCCAGCATGTTCTGCGCTTCCAGGCGGAAGTCCAGCTCCTCGACGATGGTCTCGCCGAACACCTCGA
>JASHZK010000148.1 GCA_030042575.1 Acidimicrobiales bacterium | reverse complement strand
CGATGACCAAAGCCATGACGACGAGCACCGCACCCCCGACCATGCGCAGCACGGGCGCCCGCCGGCGCAAGGCCCGCGCCCGGCTCACCAACTGATCGCCGGCCAGCGCCACCACCAGGAGAGGTACGGCCGCCCCCGCCGAGAAGAGCACGGTCAGGAGCACCGCCTCGACACTCAGGTGCCGGGTGGCGGCGATCACCGAGATGGCCGTCAGCACCGGACCGGCACAGGGCACGAAGACCGCCCCGAGCCCGAGCCCGAGTACCAGCCCCGACCAGCGCCCGCTCAGCTGGGGGACCCGCAAGCGGCTGAAGGGGCGCTCGAGAAGATTGCCCACCGCCGGGACGAGGAGCCCGAGTCCGATCAGTCCGAGGACGACCAATCCCCCGTCGCGCAGGAGATCCTGGGGCAGCCCCAGCAGGCTGAGCAGGGCCGAGCCACCCAAGGTGATGGCGCTGAAGCTGAGGACCAGCCCCAGCACCACGGCCAGCGCCCGGCGCCGGCCGGCCACGCTCTCACCGGTGGCGCCGGCCACCAGGACCACCGGAAGGACGGGCAGGATGCAAGGGGAGATGCCGGCCACCAGCCCAGCGACGAAACCGATGGCCAGGAGCCCGAGCACTGACTGATTATCTTGCCGTCCCTGGTTGGAGGGACGTCACCCTCGTCCTGGGCGGATGCAGCCCGAGCGGCCGGGGCAGGATGCCATCGAGCGGGCGGACCTTGAAAAAAATATCGACCCCGCTATCCCGGCAAGAAAAATTCTGCCATTTTCGAGACGCCCGACTGGCCACAAAAGCGCAACTCGTCACTACATAGCGCGTTAAATGGGCCGGCGGGGACAGCATGCGATCCGCCGCGCATACACCTCGCGCATAGTTACCTCGTTCAGTGAACTGTGTCTCACACTCCGCTTGAGACACCGGGAGATCAGACTCTCAACGGGCGCACACCAGCCCCTGTACACACAGCAAACACGGCTGTACCGTGCACCCCGTGGGTGTGGATGATTCCGCCGGACGCCCCCCGGCATGACCAGGGAGAGAATGCGAAATGCTCAACGTTGCTTGGGCGTGATCTTCTGACGGATCACACGTGATCCGCCTACGGATCACACTCACATTGCTGAGAAGGGGGTAGCCGGGTCCGCGGCTACCCCCTTTTCTTCGCTCATCGGCCAGCTCCCGAGAGCTGTGCCGAGGAGGCGAGGACCTGCCCTCAGGCGAAGCGGGCCTCGGCCTGGCCGCCGACGGCGCTCAAGAGTTCCTGGTCGCGGGGGTAGGTCAACGCCCGGCGGGCCACGGTCAGCTCGAGCCAGCGCAGCTCGTCGACCTCGGCGGTGCGGATGACGGGCGTGGCGTAGAAGTCCGACCCCGGAGCCGGGTCCATGTACCAGTAGGCGACCACCTTGGCTCGGCCCCGGCGGTCGACGTACTCAGTAGAGCCGGCGAAGCGGCCGAGCACGCAGTCGTAGCCGGTCTCCTCGCTCACCTCGCGCAAGGCGCACTCCTCGAAGGATTCGCCCGGCTCGAGCTTGCCCTTGGGCAGCGACCAGTCGTCGCGGCTCTTGCGGTGGACCGTGGCCACTTCCAGGCACCCCCGCCGGGCTCGCCGTAGCAGGACCCCGCCCGCCGCCTGCACCAGGACGTTGCCGGCGCCACGACGAGCCGGAAGGGAGCGGATCACGGGACGTCCCACATCGGCGGACGCTACCGGCGCCCACCTCGGAAGAGAGGGACCCTCGGCCGGGACGCTCGAAACCGCTGACCGGTAGCCTTGCCCGGATGCCTGCCTCGAGAACGCCTCGTTCCGACGTGGAGGTCGAGTGGCAGTTCGACGCGCTGGACCTCCGCCCGGTCGAGCGCTGGTTACGCACGGCGGGGGCGGCGCCCGTCCCCGGAGCCGCTGCCGGTGACCTGTCGGCGGCGACCGGACTGAGCGCCGAACCGCTGGCGGCCAGGAGGCTCGTCGACACCTACCTGGACACCGCCGACTGGCGGATCGGGCGATCCGGATTCGTTCTCCGGATCCGTCGGCGGGCGGGAGGTGCCGAGGTCACGCTCAAGGACCAGTCCCCGGCCAACGGCGGGCTACGGCGGCGGCTGGAGGTCACCGAGCCACTCCCGGTGAACGGGGTCGGTGCGCTCGGGCCTGACGGTCCGGTGGGCTGGCGGCTTCAAGCCCTGGTCGGGAGCAGGCCGCTGCGCCAGGTCCTCGAGGTCCGCACCCGCCGGCGACCCTTCGCCCTGCGGATCGCCGGCGACCTGGTGGCCGAAGTGTGCCTCGACGACACGCTGATCGAAGTCTCCGACAACGAGCAGCCCGTCCGGATGCGCCGGGTGGAAGTCGAAGTCGATCCGGCCTCGGTGGGCGGTTTCGACCCGTTGGTGAACCAGCTGCGCTCGGACTGCGGGCTGCAGCCGGCCACCTTGTCGAAATTCGAGGCCGGGTTGTTGGCGTCCGGGCTGCGCATTCCCGATGCACCCGATCTCGGTCCTACCGCCCTACCGCTGTCACCTTCGGTCGGTGAGCTCGCCTTGGTGGTCCTCCGGCGCAACCTGGGCGCCATGCTGGCCCGTGAAGCGGGCACCCGCCTCGGTGAGGACCCCGAGGAGCTCCACGACATGCGGGTGGCCACCCGTCGCATGCGGGCAGCGCTGGCCATGTTCGCCGACGCTCTGCCCGCCCGTGCCCGTCTCGTTCGCGAAGAGCTCGGTTGGCTGGCCG
>JASHZK010000147.1 GCA_030042575.1 Acidimicrobiales bacterium | reverse complement strand
GACCTTTACGTGGCGAACGGCACACCTCCAACAGTGCTCACGGTTTCCCCTGAGCACTCTTGGAGGTGGCGGGAATCGAACCCGCGTCCTCCGGTTTCTCACCGGGCCTTCTCCGAGCGCAGCCAGCGGCTTCGTCTCGGGCCCTGCGCCGCCGCCGGCGATCTCGCAAGGCCCCAGCCGGGCTTTTCTGTCCCCGGAGGCCGCTCGGCCGAACCGTCCGGGTGAGCCCTACGAGATGACGCCCGTGATCGGCCCGTAGGGCTGGGACCGGACGGACGGGCTACTTGTTAAGCAGCCAGCGCGAGCTGAGGCTCGGCGTTTGTATTTGTTCCCGGCTCTTTAACGTGGCTCCGGGGACCACGGCTCGCTTCTCCCGACTCGACGACCGGAGTCGAAACCAATCACCCCCTGGGGTCGCTTGCCGACCGAACCATCTTACCGGCTGGCTCGCCCCGACGCCGCAGGCGGGGTCACTCGAATTGCCGGCGGCTTCCACGAGCGGCGCCCCGGCCGGTCGCTCGGGCGGCCTCTCGGGCCGCTTCCCGCTCCGCCTGGCGGGCGGCCAGGGCGTGGCGCTTGTCGTACAGCTTGCGACCGCGGGCCAAACCCAGCTCGACCTTGGCCTTGCCCTCCTTGAAGTAGATCGACAATGGCACCAACGTCAGCGACTGCTGCTGGGTTCGGCCCATGAGCTCGTCGATCTGGTCCCGGTGCAGCAGGAGCTTGCGGCGACGGCCGGGGTCGTGGGTGCCAAAGCCGCTGGCGTGCTCGTAGGGGGGGATGTGCATGCCGAGCAGCCAGGCCTCACCCCGCTCGATTCGGGCGTAGGCGTCCTGGAGCGACGCGCGCCCGGCCCGCAGGGACTTCACCTCACTGCCTTGCAGGGCTATGCCGCATTCGTAGGTCTCGAGGATGTCGTAGTCGTGTCGGGCCCGGCGGTTGCGCGCCACCTGGCGGTAGCGATCGGAGGTCTCCTCCTTGGCTCGCTGTGCCCGCCGCGTAGGTCCTTTGGCCATCGAGCCGAGGGTAGCGGCCAGGGGCCCGGTAACCTCGGCCGCCATGCTGGAGCTGTCGGCCACCATCCACGCCCAGATCGTGGCGCACTGCTTGGGCGGCCTTCCCGAGGAGGCTTGTGGCCTCCTGTCCGGGCAGCTGGGAGGCGAGACCGTGGAGGGCTGTTACCCGGCTCGCAACGCAGCCGCCTCGGCCAAGCTCTATACCGTCGATCCCACCGACTTCGTGCGGGCCGATCGTCACGCTCAGTCGCACGGCTTGGAGATCATCGGTGTCTTTCACTCCCACACCCACACCGACGCTTATCCCTCACCCACCGACATCGCCCAGGCCCCGGACCCGGCTTGGCACTACGTGATCGTGTCGCTTCGTCAGGCTGAACCCTCGGTGCGCTCGTACCGCATCGTCGAGGGCACCGTGACCGAGGAGCCCGTGGTCCAGGCCGCCGACACCGGCGCCGAGGGCCGGCCCCAGGCGGCTGGGCCGCCAGGCGGCAGGTCGGGCGGGGCCGGCCGGTAGAATACGACCGAACTGGTCGACAATCAGCGAGGAGAGGCCGTGTCCGTCGAAGTGCGCCTGCCTACCCTTCTTCGTGGTCACGCCGAGGGACGCAGCACCGTGTCGTTCCCCGGTTCGACCGTCGGCGAAGTGCTCGACGCCCTGGTGACCGCCTATCCCGGCCTTGCCGGGCAGGTGCTCACCGACGACGGCTCGCTGCACCGGTTCGTCAACGTCTACTTGAACGACGACGACGTCCGGTATCTCGACCGCCTCGACACCAAGGTGAACGACGGTGACACGGTGTCGATCCTGCCGGCCGTGGCCGGCGGCTGAGCCGGCGGCTGGGACCGGGCGGGGCGAAACAGGGTCGAGAGGCAGGGGCTGGGTGCCATGGCCGTCGTGCAGAGCGTCCTCGACCTGATCGGCAACACGCCGCTGGTCGAGGTGAGCGCCCTGAGCCCCAATCCCGAGGTCCGCATCCTCATCAAGCTCGAAGGGCAGAACCCGGGTGGCTCGGTCAAGGACCGGATAGCCCTGTCGATGATCGAAGCCGCCGAAAAGGAGTCTCGCCTCGACTCCGGCAGTGTGCTCCTCGAACCTTCCTCTGGCAACACCGGCATCGGCATGGCCTTGGTGGCCCGGGTGAAGGGTTACCAGCTCAAGGTCGTGCTGCCCGCCAACGTCTCGGTGGAACGCCGCCATCTGCTCGAGGTGTGGGGGGCCGAGATCATCGAGTCTCCCGGCTCCGAAGGATCCAACGGGGCAGTCCGCCTGGCCGAGCGCGTCGCCGCCGAGCACCCTGAATGGGTGTTCCTCTACCAGTACGCCAACCACGCCAACCCCCGGGCCCACTACGAGGGCACAGGGCCCGAGATCTGGCGCGATTGCCCCGAGGTGACCCACTTCGTGGCCGGGTTGGGCACCTCGGGCACCCTGCTCGGGGTCGGCCGCTACCTGAAGGAACGCCGACCGGGAGTCGAGGTGTGGGCCGTGGAACCCCCGGCGGGGGAGATGGTCGACGGACTGCGCAATCTCGACGAGGGCTACATCCCCCCCATCTTCAGCGACCTCGGCGGGGCCGAGCTGCTCGATCGCAAGACGGTGGTCGGCCCTCGGCCGTCCATCGAGTGGACCCGGCGCCTGGCCGAGGTCGGGATCCTCGCCGGGATCTCCTCGGGAGCGGCCATGGCAGGAGCGGCCAAGTGCGCCCAGAGCATCGAGAGCGGTGTGATCGTGGTCGTCTCGGCCGACGGAGGATGGAAGTACCTGTCCACCGGAGCCTGGACCGACGACATCGACGTGGTCGCCGAGCGGGCCCGGCGCACCATCTATTTCTAGGTTTCGACGCAGCGCCGATCGAGACCCCGTGCGCCCAGGGTGCCAGCTTGGTCGGGCGAACCATTCCGGCGCTGGACGGCCGCCCGGCGATGGGCGCTGCTCGCCCGGGTGACGCTGGGCCCCCGGCGGGCGCTACGCCGGCACGGGCCGTGGCGGGTGCCGCCCGGCGCAGGGACGCTGACCTGGAGCTACCGGGCACCCTGGTGCGGCTGGGGGGCGGCGATCTCAGCGGTGACCCTGGCCGTGCCGGTGGGCCCCCGTCGTCCCGTCCTCCGCCGGCGCCGACCTGGGTAGGGTTCGGGACCGAGACAGAGGAGACACGACGTGGCCGACTTTCTGACCGATGTGCAGACCCTGCGGGCGAACGCCCGCGCCCATATGGACCTGGGACCCATCACCGAGGCCTACGGCGCCGATCGCCCGCGGGTCATCAGCGTGCTCAACGAGGTGCTGGCCACCGAGCTGGTGTGCGTACTGCGTTACAAGCGCCACTACTACATGGCCCAGGGCATCAATTCCGGACCGGTGGCCCAGGAGTTCCTCGAGCATGCCAACGACGAGCAGGGACACGCTGACGAGGTGGCCGCCCGCATCGTGCAATTGCGAGGGGAGCCGGACTTCAACCCGGCCACGTTGGTGGCCCGCAGCCATGCCGAGTACGACGCCAGCGCCGAGCTGGTCGACATGATCCGCGAGGACCTGGTGGCGGAGCGTGTGGCCATCGCCTCGTACCAGGAGATCGTGCGCTGGCTCGGCGACAAGGACCCCACCTCCCGGCGCCTCATCGAGGGGATCCTGGCCGTGGAGGAGGAGCACGCCGACGACCTGCTCAACCTGCTCGAAGGGATAGGGGAGCCGGCCGTCTCGGCCAAGAGGTGAGCCCCCCCGCCGGCCGGTGAAGGTCCGGGTCCCGTCCGGCCACCTGGTGCGCCTGGCGTGGGCCGACTCGGCTCCTGCCGGGGTGCGGGGCGCCGGAGCGACAAGCGCCTAGCCTGCAGAGCGTGGACGAGCGACCCATCGGCATGTTCGACAGCGGCTTCGGCGGCCTCACCGTCGCCCGGGCCCTGATCGACTTGTGCCCGTCGGAGCATCTGGTCTACGTGGGCGACACCGGGCGATACCCCTACGGGCCGCGTCCGCTGCCCGAGGTGCGGTCGTTCGCCATGCAGATCTCACGATGGCTGATCGCCGAGCACGACGTGAAGCTGATCGTGGTGGCCTGCAACACGGCGTCCGCCGCCGCACTCGGAGCTCTGCGGCACGAGCTGCCGGCGCCGGTGGTCGGGGTGATCGAGCCCGGTACCCGGGCCGCGGCCAAGGCGACCCGCAACCGCCGGGTCGGAGTCATCGGCACGGTGGGCACCATCCGCTCCGGGGCCTATCAGGAGGCATTTGCCACTCTGCCGGTGCCCCTGGAACTGGTGTGCGCCGCCTGTCCGGGCTTCGTCGAATTCGTGGAGCGGGGCGAGACCCGTTCCGAGCAGGCGGTCGTATTGGCCGAGCGGCTGCTCGCCTCGGTGTGCCACAAGGGGATCGACACCCTGTTGCTCGGCTGCACCCACTATCCGTTTCTGGCCCGCACCATCGCCGACGTGGTCGGCCGTGACGTGGTGCTCGTCTCTTCGGCCGACGAGACGGCCTTCGAGGTGCGCGACGTCCTCGGCCGGCGGTCACTGGGCCGCGCCGGCGGTCCCGGATCGCTGCAGTTCTTCTCCTCGGGTGACGTCGCCTGGTTTCGGGCCGTGGGCGGACGCCTGTTCGGGGAGGAGCTGGGAGCGGTGGATCGTCTCGAATGGCCCGAGCCTGAGCCCGTCATCGAGCCGGCATCCGAGGCGGGGGAGGCGACGGTCCGCGAACCCGGCGCCGCTCCGGGCGTCGCCTCGGGGTGAGCCCGCTCACCCTGACCGTCCTCGGCTGTGACGGAAGCCACGCTGGACCTGGAGGGGCGGCCAGTGGCTACCTGGTACGCGACTGGGGCTCGGCCACTGCCATATGGATGGATGCCGGGCCCGGGACCTTCGCCGCATTGCAGTGCTACGCGGACTTGGCGACGCTCGACGGCATCGTCCTCAGCCATCAGCACACCGATCACTGGAGTGACATCGACGGCTTCATCACGGCGGCGAGGTGGACCATGGATCTCGACAATCTTCCCATTCCGGTGCTGGCCGCCCCCGGGATCCGCCCCGCCCTCCAACATGACATCGACGGCATCCTGGATTGGAGGGAGATCGGCGACGGAGACGGCGCCCATATCGGAGGGCTGCAGCTGTCGTTCTCCCGCACCGATCACCCCCCGCCCACCATGGGGGTGCGGATCGAAGGCCCGTCGGGAGTGGTGGGCTACTCTGCCGACTCCGGCCCGCAGTGGTCGCTGGCTTCGCTCGGTTCCGACCTCGACCTGGCTCTGTGTGAAGCTACGTTCACCGAGGATCACGAGAGTGAGGGCGCCATTCACATGAGCGGGAGACAGGCCGGTCGTAGCGCCGAAGCCTCTCGGGCCAGGCGCCTGGTGCTGACGCATCGCTGGAGCAAGATCCCGGCGATCGCCGTGTTGGAGGAAGCCCGAGCTGGCTTCTCGGGGCGGGTCGACGCCGCCGAGCCGGGCCGCGGCTACTCGGTGTGAGGCCGGTCGTCGTGAGGAGGGGCGCATGAGCGAGGGTGCCGTGGATCCGCGCACCCGCCGGGCCGACGGGCGGGCCATCGACGAGCTCCGGCCCGTCACCTTCGTGCGCGACTTCACCGAGTTTGCCGCCGGTTCCGTTCTGGTGTCGATGGGGCGGACCAAGGTCCTGTGCACGGCATCGGTGGAGGAGCGCGTGCCGCCGTGGTTGCGCGGAGGCGGAAAAGGCTGGGTCACGGCCGAGTACTCGCTGCTTCCGGGGTCGTCGGCCGAACGGGTGGACCGGGAGGCGGCCAAGGGGCGCCAGTCGGGACGGACCCAGGAGATCCAGCGCCTCATCGGCCGCTCCTTGCGGGCGGTCACCGATTTGGTGGCCATGGGGGAGCTCCAGGTCACCGTGGACTGTGACGTGCTCCAGGCCGACGGTGGGACTCGCACCGCTTCGATCTGCGGCGCCTACGTCGCCTTGCACGACTGCTTCACCCGCCAGGTGCACAAGGGGCTGATCAAGGCCCACCCGCTCACCGATGCCTGTGCCGCGGTGTCGGTGGGGGTGGTCGACGCCGTGTGCCTGTTGGACCTCGACTACTCCGAGGACTTCCGGGCCGAGGTCGACATGAACGTGGTGATGACCGGCTCAGGCCGCTTCGTCGAGGTCCAGGGCACGGCCGAGGGTATGGCCTTCTCGCGGTCGGAGCTCGACGGCCTGCTCGACCTGGCTCGATTGGGCATCACCACGCTGCT
>JASHZK010000146.1 GCA_030042575.1 Acidimicrobiales bacterium | reverse complement strand
CGTAGCCGATCGACCGGCGCCGCAGCCGGGCCCTGTCGTTGTGCGACAGCCGGCGGACGGCCCGGCCGTCGAGGAGGACCTCGCCCTCGGTGGGCTCCTCCAGGGTGCCGGCGATGGTGAGCAGGGTGCTCTTGCCCGACCCGCTCGGCCCCATCACCGCCACCAACGAACCGGTGTCGACCTCGAGGCTCACGTCGGCCAAGGCGCGGACCTCGGTTTCACCTTGGCCGTAGACCTTGGTGACGTGTGCCAGTTCGAGCTTCACGTGACCGCTCCCATCCGTCGGCGGGGTTTGGGCAGAGGCGGGCGCAGAGCGGGCCGACCTTCCGCCGCGGCGCGCTTGAAGCGGCCGTCGGCGGCGTCCAGCCAGCGGATGACCGAGTCGAGGCGGAACAGCTCGGCGTCCACCACCAGGGCGAAGCCCAGGTCGACCCGGGACTGGTCCTCCTTCAGACGCGTCCACTGCTGCATGAGCTCCACCAGGTAGCGGCGGTGGACCTGGATGACGTCGTGCACGTCGACACCGGGGAGGGTGGTGGCCACCAGCACCTTGATCACCAGTTCGTGGCGCGGCGGGGAGCTGAGGTCGGGTGGGGTGCACAGCCAGGCGGCGAGCTCGTGCTCGCCCTCCCCGGTGATGCGGTAGCCCTTGTGCTGGCTGTCCTCCTCCTGTCCTTCGGCGACGACCATCCCGTCGCGCTCGAGGCGCTGCAGGGTCGTGTACACCTGGCCCACGTTGAGGGGCCACACGTCACCCGTGCGGGCCTCGAATTCCTGGCGCAGCTGGAGCCCGTACTTGGGACCCTCGCTCAGCAGGGCCAGCAGGGCATGGCGGACGCTCACAGTGTTCTCGTGACCGATGACATACCGAGTATAATACTCGGAGAAACCGATCGGTCAAGGTTGTGTGGCGGTCGTCGATCGTGCCTAGGCCGCCGCGGTGTCGGCGGTGCCCGGGCGCTGGATGTCCGGGCGGGCAGCGGCGAGATACGAGACCACGGCCACGGTGGCCAAGGCGAAGACCACGGCGGTGGGACCGTCTCCGAAGTCGATCCCGCTGATGTTGTGAGGCTTGCTTATGTAGTCGGCAAAGGAGGCGCCGAGGGGCCGGGTCACGACGTAGGACATCCAGAAGGCGGCCACGCTGTTCAGGCCGAAGCCCTTCCAGGCCAGGGCGGGGATGAGGATGACGACACTGAACAGGATCCCCGATGCCAGATACCCCAGCCCGAGGGTGGTGGCGGTGAAGTCCCCGAGGGCGGTGCCGAGAGCAAAGGTGAAGAACACCGTCGCCCAGTAAAAGGCCTCTCGCCGCTGGGTGGTGATGCTGTGGATGGAGAGGGTGCCCTCGCTGCGCTGCCAGATGAAGAAGGTGGCGGCCAGCACGACGACCCATAAGAGGGTGGTCCCGGCATAGGGGATGCCGACATCGAGATGGAGGAAATCGGAGACACCCGTGCCGAAGATGGCGATGGCATAAGCCAAGAACCAATAGGCAAAGGCCCGGTAGCGGCGGGTGGAGAATTGCAGTACCAGGCCCACGACGAACAGGACCACTTCGGCACCCCCGCCTTTGATGTTGCCGTAGGTCTTCAGGTAGTCCGAGGTGGCCTCGCCCCCGGCGGTGGACAGGATCTTGAGCACCCAGAAGCTCACGAGGACCTCGGGGACCTTGGCGGCGACCGGGGAGGGGAAGATCCGGCCGATCAGGGGAACCTGGCCATCGGTGGGCACGGGCGGCTCGCTCGACCTGGGCGAACCCGGGCGCTGACGGCGATCAGATCCCATGTCGGAGTCAGCTCCCTCGGCCGGACCCGCCGAGCATAGGAGCCGGCCCGATCGAACCGGGGGCGCCGGTTCGGCCCGGTCGCCACCGACCGGTTCCGATGATTGCGGACACGGCGATCCAGCCCGTCATCGCATCGCCAGGAGCACCAGCGTTCCCAGGGCAGCGATCATGGAGAGAGGCGCAGCCACGACCCCCAGTCGGCTGGCCGTCGCCAGCGACGGCCGTGCTCCAGCCCCCCGGGCCGTCCGGAGCCAGAGGAACCAGGCCAGCGATCCGGTCACGAAGAGGTTGGGCCCCAGGTTCAGCCCGATCAGCAGCGGATAGGGATGCGGCGGGCGATGGGCGGCGAGGAGTGAGGCCGCAGGGAGGTTGTTGATCGCCACGGCGGCCACCGCCGCCACGGCCGCCGTGCTCCACAGGTTCAGGTGGGAGAGCAGGTCTGCCGGTCCGGCCCAGCTGCGGCCGAGGGTCCCCAAGGCGACGGCCACGCCGAAAAGACCGACGAGCACGGGCAGCCCCAGCACCTCGACGGGGCGTCCGAGCCGCTCCCGGCCCGATGCGATCCGTGCTCCGACGACACCGACGCCGACGGCGGCCACGGGCAGCGCCGCAGAGCGCAGGACCACCACCAGGATGGTCGCCACCACGACGGCCAACGCACCGAGGCCGAGCTCGGGGCGAGCCGGCGAGGTCCGGTCCTCAGTGCCGGTGCCCGGGGCTCGGTGCCCACAGGCGGCCGCCACCACGGCCGTGACGAGGAGGGCGGCCAGACCGGGTGCCCACATGTGGGCGAAGAACTGGCCCCCGGTGAGATGCAGATTGCCGAGGACGATCAGGTTGGTGAGGTTCGACCCTGGGAGGAACAGCGACCCGGCGTTGGCGAAGAGGAGACTGCCGTAGAGCAGCGGGGCTTCGTCCTCCCCCCGGCTTCGTGCCGTGTAGACGAGCACGGGTGTGAGGAAAGCGACAGCCGTGTCCAGGTTGAGAAGAGCCGTGACCACTCCGACCAGCGCCGCAGCACTGACGAAGATAAGGGCACCGCTGCGTGCCGACCGGGCGACACGATGCCCGGCCGCCGCGAAAAGACCTTCGTCGTCCGCCACCATGCCGATGAGCAGCAACCCCGCCACCAAGACGAACGGCGTCCACGCCTGGGAGGCGGCCTCCTGGGCCTCGACCGGCCGGATGGCGACGGCGATCGACAGGCCGGCGAGTCCCACTGCTGCCAAAGCCCGTGCGAGTCGCGAAACGGACCGTGGGCCCGACCGCTCAGGTGGGGCGGCTCCTGAGACGGCCATGTTCAGTCACCGTAGCGGCGGTGTCGACGGGCCATTTCAGCCCGCTCCGAGGAACGACGCGCCCACGGGATCTCCCATCAGATACATTGACCTCTGTCGATTCACGCGGTATCGAGGTCGCGTCGACTCCAGCCGACGGGAGGTTGGGTGCCCGCAACGAACACGGCGCGCCGGGCGGGGGTCTGCTGCACGGCGCTGACCAAGACGCCGCTGTCGCAGAAGGACGCCGAGAGGACCGCCGTCCTGCTGGCCGCCATGGCCGATCCGGTACGCCTCCGGCTGCTCTCCATCGTGGCCTCGGAAGGCGAGGTGTGCAGCTGCAACCTGGAGCGCCCGCTGGGCAAGAGCCAGCCGACGATCTCCCATCACACTCGGGTGCTGGCCGAGGCTGGTCTCATCGTGGGCGAGCGACGTGGGAAGTGGATGTGGTGGCGGATCGTGCCCGAGAGCCTCGAGAACATTCGACGGCTGCTCGGCGGAAGATAAGCGCGCCAATCGGCGGCCAGGCAGAACCCCAGGCCGGGCGTGGCTCGATCGGGCGGCCCGGCCTCGGGAGACGGTGTCGAGCGGGTGCCGCTGGCGTCCATTGCCCGGGAATGGGGTCGGATCGGCTGTGTCGGCTTCGGCGGACCGCCGACGCACCTCGCCCTCCTGCGCCGCCTGTGCGTGGACGAGCGGAGGTGGATGACGGACGGCGAATTCGAGGACGGGGTTGCCGCCGTCAACCTCCTGCCCGGTCCCGCCTCCACACAGCTGTGCATCTATGCCGCCTGGCGGCTCAGGGGGGTCCTCGGTGCTCTGGTCGGGGGGCTGTGTTTCATCGTCCCCGGCCTGGTGGTCATCCTGGCCCTGGCGGCCCTCTTCCTGGCCTCCCACCCGCCGATGGCCGTGTCGGGTGCCGCCCTGGGGGCCGGTGCCGCCGTGCCGGCGGTGGCTGTCCATGCCGCTCGTGGTCTGGTCCCTTCCAGTTGGAGGCGGGCGGGCGGCGCCTGGGCGGCTCGATCCCGGTGGCTCGTCTTCGGCCTGGCGGGAGGCGCTTCGGCCGCCCTCGTGGGGCCGTGGCTGGTGCTGGTGCTCGCCGCCTGCGGCCTGATCGAGCTCCTGGTCCGTAGCGGCTCCCCCTTCGGGGGCAGGATCAGCGCCTTGGCGCCGCTGCCCCTGTTGGCCACCGCCGCCGCTGGGGGGCTCGGGGCGGTGATCTGGGTGGGGTTCAAGGTGGGGGCCCTTTCCTACGGCGGCGGGTTCGTGATCGTCCCGCTCATGGAGCACGACGTCGTCCACACCTACCACTGGATGTCAGCCAGCCAGTTCCTCTCCGCCGTCGCCCTCGGACAGATCACCCCCGGTCCCGTCGTCCAGACCGTGGCCGTTGTCGGATATGCCGCTGGCGGCGTGGGGGTCGGGCTCCTGGCTGCCCTCTGCGCCTTCTGCCCGTCGTTCGTCTTCGTCCTGGCCGGCGGTCCTCACTTCGACAAGATTCGTTCCGACCACCGGATCCAAGCGTTCCTCACCGGTGCCGGCGCGGCGGCCATCGGTGCCATCGCCGGGTCGGCCATCCCGCTGGGCCTGTCGTTGGCCCACCTTTGGCAGCTCGCCGTTCTCGGCTTCGCAGCGCTCTGGTTGCTTTCGCCGCGTCGAGGTGTCGTCGCCTGTCTCCTTGGAGCCGCGGCCCTGGGTGTGGTAGCCGCCTTCGCGGGGGCTCCGGTGTGAAGGGGCCGGGCGGCCGGCGCCGTTGGCGGTCACCGCCGCCGGCGCAGCCTCGGCGACGGGAGCGTCGGCTCCCTGTGCGTGCACGTATCGACGGCCTCGAAGGAGCGAAGCCAGGGCGGCCAGGAAGCAGGCCACAGCCCCGAACGTGAAGGCCAGGGTCAGCCCGTGGGAGAACGGCACCGAGAGCAAGGTCGGGAAGAAGCTCCGTCCGCCCAGCACGTGGGCGGAGTGGGCCGACAGGTGTGAGAGGACCGAGGGCCCCAGTAGCTGGGCCATGGGGTTGTAGCCGAGCAGCGAGGCGAACAGGCTGGTGATGGGGGGCAGGTGGGACACGGCGGCGGCGATGGTGACGGGCACGTGTTGGGCGCGCAGGCCGTGGTACAGGCTCTGGGGCAGCACCGAGGCGATGCCCGAGATCATGAGGGTGAAGAAGATCCCCATGGACAGCACCATGGCTGCGTTCTGGAAGACGCCCGACATGCCGGCACCGGCGCCGCGCTGGTCGGGGGGCAGGCTGTTCATGATCGCCGCCCGGTTGGGCGAGGCGAACAGCCCCATGGCCAGGCCGTTGACGGCCATGAGAAGGGCGAATGGGGCGTAGGAGAAGTCGATGGGCAGGAACTGGAAGCCGACGAAGGTGAGCGCGGCGATCACCATGCCGGCGGTGGCGAAGGACCGGGCCCCGTAACGGTCCGAGAGCACGCCCGAGACGGGACCGGCCACCAGGAAGCCACCGGTCATGGGGAGCATGTAGATCCCCGCCCACAGGGGGGTGTCGGCGAAACTGATGCCGTGCAGGGGGAGCCAGATCCCCTGCAGCCACATGACGAACATGAACATGAGGCCACCTCGGCCGATGGCCGCCAGCAGCGAGGCCAGGTTGCCCGCCAGGAAGGCCCGGATGCGGAACAGCTGCAACCGGAACATGGGTGAGGCCACTTTGCTCTCCACCACCCCGAAGGCCAACAGCATCGTCGTCCCACCGGCCAGCTCGGCGATGACCTTGGGGTTGGTCCATCCCATGGCCGAAGTCCCGTAGGGCTGGATGCCGTAGGTGA
>JASHZK010000145.1 GCA_030042575.1 Acidimicrobiales bacterium | reverse complement strand
CGGTGATGGGGGCGATCTACCTGGTCGGCCTTCCCGCCATCATGGGGACCACCACCACCACCGAGTTCCTCACGAGCGGCGTGGGCCTGTTGGCCTTCATCTTGTACCTGCCCGGCGGCATGGCCGAGCTCGTCCATCGGCTGGGCGACCTGGTGGCCGGGGGCCTCGAGCGCGCCCGGGCCCAGCCGGCCGGAGCGGTGCCGTGACCGCCTCGGGGACCGGCCCCGCCCACCTGGAGGTCCGTGAGCTGGTGGTCAGCTTCGGCGGGGTGCGGGCGGTGGACGGCGTCTCCCTGGAGCTGTCACCGGGCGAGGTGCTGGCGCTGGTGGGGGCCAACGGCTCGGGCAAGACCACGTTGCTCGACGCCATCTCCGGGCTGGTGACCCCGGCGGCGGGCCACGTGGTGCTCGACGGCGAGAACGTCGACGACCTCTTGCCCGAGGAGCGGGCGGCCGTGGGCCTGGTGCGCTCCTTTCAGGACGCCCGGCTCTTCCCCGAGCTGACGGTGGAGGACACCCTTCTGCTCTCCGAAGACGGCCGCAACCCGAGCGACGTGGTGTCCATCACCTTCCGGCTGCCGTGGGCCCGGCGATCGGAACGGGCCAAACGGGCCGACATCGACGACGTGATCGGATCGTTCCGCCTCGGCGCCTTCCGCCACCGCCGCATCGGCCAGCTCTCCACCGGCACCCGGCGGGTGGTGGACCTGGCCTCCATCGCCTTGGCCCGGCCCCGGTTGCTGCTGTTGGACGAGCCCACCGCCGGCATCGCCCAGCGCGAAGCCGAGGCGTTCGTCCCTCTGCTGCGCCGGCTGCAGCAGATGACGGGATGCACCGTGCTGCTGGTCGAGCACGACGTGCCACTCGCCTTCGAACTGTGCGACCGGGCCGTGGTCATGGCTACGGGAGCCGTCGTGTCGGTCGGTCCTCCCGACGTCGTGCGCCACGACCCTCGGGCGCTCGAGGCGTACCTGGGTGCCAGCGAGGAGGTGTTGCGGGCCTCGGGTCCGCTGGCTCCTGCTCAGCCGGCCGGGGGTTTGGCCGGGCCGTAGGGCCGGTCGCCGCGCAGGGTGACCCGGTGGGCCATCCGCAGGGCGTCGCCGTAGTCGTCCACGGCGTAGTGCCAGGTGGCACGGTTGTCCCAGAAGGCCACGGCACCCGGGCGCCAGCGGAACCGGCAGCTGAATTCGGGCTTCTGGCAGTGGCGGTAGAGCATGTCGAGCAGGGCGTCGCTCTCCAGGGGGGACATGGCGCCGATGAACCGCGTGAACTGGGGGTTCACGAACAGTCCGTTGCGCCCCGTCTCGGGATGGGTGCGCACCACGGGATGATCGGCCGGATACAGGCGTTCGTGCCACTGGCCGTCCCACTCGAAGCCGCCCTTGGCGTCGACGTCGGCGGCGAAGAAGGCGTCGTGGTGCCAGGCGATCAAGCGGTCGCACAAGTCACGCACGGACCCGGACAGGGCGTCGTAGGCGGCCTGCATGCTCACGAACAGGGTGTCGCCGCCCACCGGCGGGACCTGGCGCATGTGGAGGATGGACCCGAGGGGCGGGGTGGCGAGGAAGGTGACGTCGGTGTGCCACCACGACGCCCGGTCCTGGCGGCTGTCGATGGGGAGCACCTCCGGATGGCCCTCGATGGAGGCGATGACCGGATGGGCGGGGGTCAACTGGCCGAACTGCCGGGCGAAGGCCGCCTGTTGCTCGGGGTCCAGATCCTGGTCCATGAAGAACAGCACCAAGTGCCGTCCCAGAGCGGCGCGCACGGCGTCCACCACCTCGGCACCGAGGGGTTGGGACAAGTCCAGCCCGGCGATCTCCGCCCCGATGTTGGGCGTGAGGGGACGGACGTCCAAGGTGGTCTCCTGAGCGACCATGGCGCCTATGCTGCCCCACCGGACAAGGCGCGCACAACGGCCCTGAGCCAGGGCTTATGGTGACATGGGGAGACGCCGGGCGCGGGAACCGGCGCGCGAAGGGGGATCATGGCCAGAGGGGGACCGGCCCTGCGAGCGTGGCGCCGCATGCGCCGGCGCTCCCCGCTGGTGCAGGCAGCCAGCGTGGTGGTGGTGCTGGCCGTGGTGGGAGCCGTGGTGTACGCCGTGTCGTCCTCGAAGCCGGCGCCGGCCACCGGCAGCACGTCGCCGGTCAAGCTGGCGGCGAGCGGGGTGGGGGTGGACCAGGCCTCCACTTCGGCGCGCGGCGTGGTGGGCAACACCATCAACGTGGCCTTCCCGGTGTCGAACCTGTCGGCCTTGGCCGGCAACCTCGGCTTCGCCGGTGACGCCGAGTTCTCCCAACAGGCACGAGCCATCCACATCTTCGTCAACGCCATCAACCGCCAGGGCGGCATCAACGGCCGGAAGATCAACCCCATCATCACCGACTTCGACCCCACCAACGAAGCGGGCATGCTGGCGCTGTGCAAGCAGTGGACCCAGGGCAGCCCCCCGGTGTTCGCCGTGCTCGACGGTGTGGGCTCGTACACCGGTGACGACGAGCTGTGCGTCACCCAGCAGGGCCACACCCCGTTCATCGGAGAGGGATCCACCGTCACCGAGTACACCCAGGCGGGGGCGCCCTACCTGTGGTGGTTGGGACCGGACCAGGCCGACATCCTGGCCACCTTGGTCTCGTGGGGAAAGACGAGTGGCCTGCTGGGCGCCGGGCACAAGGTGGGCATCGTGGCCGGTGACGACCAGGGCGACCAGATCGCCCTCGACGACTACCTGCTACCCGACATCGCCGCCGCCGGGCTGCCCGCCCCCATGATCGAGACCATCCCCAGCAACGCCAGCGACACCGCTTCGGTGGACGCCGCCGCTCCCATCATCGTGGAGCGGTTGAAGGCGGCCGGCGTGCAGTCGGTCATCCCCCTCATGCCCTTCAATTCCTTCTTCGCCTACCTGTCGCAGGAGACGTCACAGAACTACTACCCCAAGCTGCTGCTCTCGGACTACCAGTCGACCATCGACGTCTCGCTCGGGCTCATCCCCTTCCCCTTCGAGAAAGCCCTGAACGGACAGGAAGGCGTCACCACCTTGACCCTGGGTGGCGTGGACGGCCCGGTGTCGGTGGTGGGATCCGGCGGTTACGACCAAGGCGTGCAGAGCTGCTTCAACACCTGGCATGCCGCCAACCCCGATCCCATCCCCGGCCAGACGCTGAGCGCGGGTGAGAGGCCTTCGCCCTACATCGAGGAACAGGGGCCGATCTCCGGGTGGTGCGGCGCCATCGAGCTGTTCGCCACCGCCGCCCGCATGGCCGGTCCCCACTTGGACCGCCGCACCTTCGTGGAGGCCATGTCCCGGGTCCAGAACTTCCCCGGCACCTGGTCACCGCTACTGACCTACGGGTCCAACCGTTACGCCGGGCCCTCGCAGTACCAAGTGGTGGAGATCCACAACAACGTGCCGCCGTCGTCGCTGTGCGACGAGACCTGGGAGCACATGGCCCAAGGCACCTGCTGGGTGGTGGAACAGAGCTGGAAGCCGTTGTTGACCAGTGGCTGACGCCGGCGCCAGGACGCGCAACTTCTCGCCCTGGCACGCCTGGATGGTGAACCTGGCTCGGATCGAGCAGACCGACCCCTTCCCCGCCGAAGGCGACACCGATTCCCTCCTGGCCTGGCGGGAGCGGTGCCGGGCACGCCTGCTCGAGCTGCTCGGGCGGCTTCCCGAGCAGGTGCCGCTCGAGCTCGAGACCCTCGAGCAGGTGGAGTGCGACGGCTACAGCCGCCACCTGGTGGTGTTCGACACCGAGGACACCATGGCGGTACCCGCCTACCTGCTCGTCCCCCACGAGCGCCACAGCCCGGGCCCGGCCGTCCTGGCCGTGCACGGCCACGGGCCGGGCAAGGACCTGGTGGTGGGGCTGACCACCACCGAGGCGCCCAACGGCGACTACGCCAGCCAACTGGCGCGGCGCGGCTACGTGGTGCTCGCACCCGACCTGCGCTGCTTCGGCCAACGCCAGGACTGGAACCCGCCCGACCACTACGCCTGTGACACCAACCTGGTCCACGCCGTGATGGCGGGATGGAACCCGCTCACCCAGAACCTGTGGGACATGGCCCGGGCCCTCGACGTGCTCGAGGCCCACGCGCTGGTCGACCCGGCTCGATTGGCGGTGGCCGGCCTCTCCTACGGCGCCACGGTGGCCCTGTTCCTGGCCGCTTGGGACCAACGAGTACGGGCGGCGGTGGTGAGCGGCTACTTCTCGTCGTGGGCCGAATCGCACAAGATGCCGTGGAACATGTGCGGGTCGCAGATCCTGCCCGCCATGCTGGGACGGCTGGAGCATCTGGATCTCGGCGCCCTGGTGGCTCCGCGCCCGATGCTGGTGGAGAGCGGCGACAAGGACGATCTGTTCCCGGCCACGGTGGCCAGTGCCGAGCTCGACAAGCTGCGGCGCGTCTATCGGGCCCTGGGAGCGCCGGACGACCTGTTGGTCCACGACGTCTTCGACGGCGGCCACCAGTGGCACGGTGTGGAGGCGTACGACTTCTTGCGGCGCGTCCTGTAGCCGCTCGTCACCAACCGAGCTCGGCGGCTGACTCCCGGTCCAGAAAGAGCGTGGTGTTGGCCTGCCGGCGCAAGGCCGAGGCGGGGCAGGAGCCCGACACCGGCCCGGTGAGCGCCCGGTGCACCGCCGCCGCCTTGCGCTTCTCCGGTACCACCGCCAGCACCTGGCCGGCGCCCAGCAGAGCCGGGACCGTCACCGTCATGGCCAGGCGGGGGACGTCGTCGATGGAGGGGAAGTGACCCTCGTGGACCTGCTGGGCCCGGCAGGCGGCGTCGAGCTCCACCACCTTGACGTCCTGGGGATCCTCGAAGTCCGCCGGCGGGTCGTTGAAGGCGAGGTGCCCGTTCTCCCCGATGCCGAGACAGCACAGGTCCACAGGGTGGGCCCGCAGGAGCTCGGCGTAGCGCCGGCACTCGGCGGCCGGCTCGGCGGT
>JASHZK010000144.1 GCA_030042575.1 Acidimicrobiales bacterium | reverse complement strand
GCCGGCGCCCTCGCCGGGCGGCCGGCCGTCGAGACACTGGCGGCACGCCTGAACGGGCTGCAGGCCGAAGCGGCCGACGTGACCTCGGAGCTGCGCACCGTCCTAGACGGATGGGACGACGATCCCGAGCGCCTCGCCGCCATCCGAGCCCGGCGCCAGCTGCTTCGGGACCTGTCGCGCAAGTACGGCGACGGGGTCGCCGGTGTGCTCGCCTTCGCCGACGAAGCCGGCACCGCTCTGGCCGAGCTGAGGTCGCGGGCGGATCGAACCGCCGCCTTGGAGGCCGAGCTGGCCGCAGTGGAGGCCGGCATCAGCGCCGAGGCCGCCGTGGTCGGCGCCTCCCGCCGGCGGACGGCACCGAACCTGGCCAGGGCCGTCGAGAAGCGGCTGCGCGGCCTGGCCCTGCCCCGTGCCCGGCTCGAGGTCACGGTGGGGGAGCCCGACCCCGGAGAGGAAGTGACCTTCGGATTGGGGGCCAACCCGGGCGAGCCGGTCCTGGCGCTCACCAAGGTGGCGTCGGGCGGCGAGCTGGCCCGCACCATGTTGGCCCTGCGCCTGGTGCTCTCCGAGGCCCCACCCACCATGGTCTTCGACGAGGTCGATGCCGGAGTGGGCGGGGAGGCGGCGCTGGCCGTGGGCAGGGCCCTGGCCGAGCTGGCCCGTCACCACCAGGTCCTGGTGGTGACCCATCTGGCGCAGGTGGCCGCCTTCGCCGATCGCCAACTGGTGCTGCGCAAGGAGGAGCGAAAAGGCCGGACGCTGGCCACCGTGGCTGCGGTGGAGGGCGACGACCGGGTGGTCGAGCTGGCCCGCATGCTCTCGGGTCGTCCCCGCTCCGACAGCGCCCGCCGTCACGCCGAGGAGCTTCTCACCAGCGCGGCGGCCGGCTTCCACCCATAGTCTCGAGAGGTGGTGTACCGTCACGTGATGCCCGGACCGTCCCGGACATGACGAAGTTCGTTTTCGTCACCGGTGGGGTTTCCTCTTCGCTGGGCAAGGGTCTCACCGCTTCCTCCCTCGGCCGCCTGCTCAAGTGCCGCGGCCTGCGGGTCACCATGATCAAACTCGACCCGTACATCAACGTGGACCCGGGGACGATGAACCCCTTCGAGCACGGCGAAGTGTTCGTGACCGAGGACGGCGGCGAGACCGACCTCGACCTCGGCCATTACGAGCGCTTCATCGACGAGAACCTGTCGCGCAAGTCCAACGCCACCACCGGTTCCATCTACCGGGAGGTCATCTCCAAGGAGCGCCGAGGCGAGTACCTGGGCAAGACGGTGCAGGTGATCCCTCACGTGACCGACGAGATCAAAGAACGCATCCGCCGCCTGGCCGCCGAGGATCTCGATGTGGTCATCGTCGAGATCGGCGGCACCGTCGGTGACATCGAGATCGTTCCTTTCCTCGAAGCGGTGCGTCAGTTCCGCCACGACGTGGGCCGCGACAACGTGTGCTACGTCCACCTCACCCTGGTGCCGTACCTGGCCCCCTCGGGTGAGCAGAAGACCAAGCCCACCCAGCACTCGGTGACCGAGCTGCGGGGTCGGGGGGTCCAGCCCGACGTGATCGTCTGCCGTTCCGACCAGCCCATCTCCGAGGCCTTGAAGCGAAAGATCTCCCTGCTGTGCGACGTGCCGGTGGAGGGCGTGATCTCGGCGGTGGACGCCCCCAGCATCTACGAGATCCCCCTGGTGCTCCACGAAGAGGGCTTCGACCGCATCGTGTGCAAGATGCTCGACATCGACGAGGTCCGTCACCCCGTCGACCTCTCCAATTGGCAGCGGGTGGTCTCCCAGGTGAACTCCTCGGACCGCCCGGTTCGCATCGGGGTGGTGGGCAAGTACATCAACCTGCCCGACGCCTACCTGTCGGTGGTGGAGGCGCTGCGCCACGCCGGCTTCCACCACGCAGCGCGCGTCGAGGTCGACTGGATCCAGGCCGAGGAGGTCCCCGACCTCCTGGGCACGGAGCGGCTGGCCCTGCTCGACGGCATGGTGATACCCGGGGGCTTCGGCGAACGGGGCATCGAGGGCAAGGTCACCGCCGCCACCTACGCCCGGGAGCACGCCATCCCCTGCCTGGGACTGTGCCTGGGGTTACAGGTGATGGTCATCGAGGTGGCGCGCAACCTGGCCGGGCTCGAGGGCGCCAACTCCCGGGAGTTCGACACCTTGACCCCCTACCCGGTCATCGACCTCATGGACGACCAGCAGAACGTGGTGGACAAGGGCGGCACCATGCGGCTGGGGGCGTACGTGGCTCAGCTCCTGCCGGGCTCGATCGTGGCAGAGGCCTACGGCGCCAGTGTGGTGTCCGAGCGACACCGTCACCGCTACGAGGTCAATCCCCGCTTCCGCGCCCGCCTCGAACAGGCCGGCGTCGTTTGCTCGGGGGCCTCCCCCGACGGAAGGCTGGTGGAATTCCTGGAGATGCCCGGACACCCCTTCTGGGTGGGGACCCAGGCCCATCCCGAGTTCAAGAGCCGCCCTGACCGGTCGCACCCGCTGTTCCGCGAGTTGCTGGCCGCCGCTCTGGTGCGGGCCGAAGGCCGCCTGCCCCGCCTGCTCGACATCGACGCCGACGTCGGTGCCGCCTGAGGCGCACACCGGCGCAGCGCACGGCGCGGATTTCGTCCATCTCGGCGACGAGGAGCGCTTCCGAGGCTGGCGCATCTGCGTGGTGGAGGCCACCTTCCGGGCCCCCGACGGTTCGGAGTTCCACCGCGACGTGGTCCGTCACCCGGGGGCGGTGGCGGTGGTCCCGGTCAGCGACCGCTCGACCGCCCTCCTCGTTCGCCAATACCGCGGCCCGATCGATCGCTGGCTGCTCGAGATCCCAGCCGGCACCCGCGACGTGCAGGGAGAGGCACCGGAGTCGACCGCCGGACGCGAGCTGGAGGAGGAGGTCGGGGTGCGCGCCGCACATATCGAGCACCTGGCCACCGTGTACAACACGCCGGGCTTCTGCGACGAGGAGACGCTGCTCTACCTGGGGACCGGGCTCGCTCCCGTCACCCCGGCCCGCCACGGACAGGAGGAGGAGCACATCGAGGTGGTGGAGGTGCCCTTCGAAGAGGTCGACGCCATGGTTGGCTCGGGTCGGATCACCGACGCGCAGACCATCCTCGGCTTGATGCTGGCCCGCCGACGGTTGCGGTCCGGGGGCTGAGGACCCGCGCTCCGTGGCCGTTGCCGCCGGCAGGGCCGCCTTGGGCCACGCGGCCGAGGAGTACCTGAGCTGGCTGGCCGTCGAGCAGGGTCGCTCCCGCAACACCCTGTCCGCCTATCGGCGCGACCTGGTCGCCTACGAGCGCTTCCTGGCCGCCGCCGGCCGACGCGTGG
>JASHZK010000143.1 GCA_030042575.1 Acidimicrobiales bacterium | reverse complement strand
GGCGCAGGGCGGGAATGAGCCAGATGGAGCTGGCCAAGCGGGCGGGCACCAGCCAGCCGTCCATCGCCCGTCTCGAGCGCGGCCTGGTGTCGCCCACAGTCATCAGCCTCGACCGCATCGCTCGTGCCCTCGGGGTCGAGCTGGTGATCGACTTCGAGCCGGCGGGCCAGCGACCGACTCAGGCGCCGGCGCCCACCAGCCACTCCCGATTGCCGGCGTAGCGGCGCCCGGCGGCCCGGCCCTCGATGGGCCCGGCAACCCACAGGCAGTCCTCCACGGGTCTGGCGATGCCCTCGGCGTGCCGATAGTCACTCTCACCGTCCGCCCCCGAACAGGGGGCGCCGCTCGACCCCCGTCCCGGCCTTCCTGGCTGATTTACATAAGATCCATTATCGGCGCTGGTACGAGAGACCTCGGGGTCGTCGACCACCAAGGACGCCGGTCCTCCACCAGCCGCTCGTGGCTCACCGGCCCTGTGGGCCGGGGCTCGTCACCGGGCCGGGCCACGGAGGCCCTCGCGCAGGAACCTGACCACGGCAACGGCGAATGCCGGGGCGACGGCGGCCGAGAGGTGGTCGCCGGGAACGAGCTCCACCCGGGCATCGGGCAGGAGCCTGGCCAGCGCCGCCGGGTCGCCGATGAGGGTGTCGCGCTCCCCCGCCAGGACGAGCACCGGCACCGACAGCGCCGTCAGGTCGGGATGACCTTCGATGGCCCGGGAGCGCTGCACGGCGGCCAGGGCGACGCGGTCGGCTTTGGTGGCGTCGGCAAAGGCGCGAAAGGCCCGGGGAGCGGACTCGGTGATCGTGTCGGGGTCGGCGGCCTCCAGGGCCGAGGCGATGGCCTCGGCCGGGTAGCGCTGGTCTCCGGGACGCGGAGCGAGCAGCCGCGAGCCGATGCCGCCCAGTACGAGCCGGCGCGCCCGTGGCTCCTCGGGCACCAGCCAGGCCGCCACCTGCGCCCCCATGGAATAACCGACCACAGCCAGCGACTCCAACTGCAGGTGATCGATCAAGCCGAGGGCGTCGTGCACCATGGCGTTGCCGGCGTAGGCCGACGGGTCATGGGGGGCGTCGGACCGTCCGTGCCCACGGGCGTCGTAGGTCACGGCCATGAACCCCCCTCGTGTCAGGGCGTCGACGATCCCGGGCCTGACCCAGTTGATGCGGGCATCCGAAGCGAAGCCGTGCAGGAGCAGCACGGCCGGCCCCTCCCCCGCCACGGCGTACTCGATGCCCACGCCGTCCGCCGCTGTCCACCTGGCCACGATGTCGCCTCTTGCTCTCCCCTACCATCCTCTGCCATGCCGACGCCCTCCCACCACCGCCAGGGCGACACCCACAGCTCCGCGCTGAAGCGACGGTTGGGCGACGAGCTGCGGGCGGTGATCGACGTGCTGCTCACCGAGGAGGCACCCGCTCAGGGCCTCGAGCACGCTCTCCGTCTCATGGCCGACGCCCGAGCGGCACTCGCCGGACCGCCGGCACCCGCCTACAACGCCTCCCCCGAGTACTGGGGGGGCAGCGACAAGTCCTGGGGCTCCTACCTGGAGATGACCATGTTCGGTGGTGGCATCAACCCCCTGGGGATGCCCATGGAGCCGCATTACGGCCACGACGACCAGGGACGGCCCTTCGCCGAGGGCACCGTCCGCCTGGGTCGGCCCTATCTGGGAGGGCCCGACATGGTGCACGGTGGGTACGTGGCCGGACTGCTCGACCACATGTTCGGGTTGGCCCTGCACGCCGGTCCCCTGGTCGCGGTCACCGCCACCCTCACCGTCCGTTACCTCTCCCCCACGCCCATCGACCGCGACCTCTCCTTGCGCGCTTGGTTCGAGCCCGGCGAGGGACGTCGCCTGCGGGGACGGGCCACCTGTCACCACGGTGAGGTGCTCACCGCCGAGGCCGAAGGGCTGTTCTTGCGGGTCGACATGCTGGAGATGGCCGAGCGCAACGCCCGGATCTGAGCCGTCGCTCGGCTGGCCTGGCCTAGCCTTCCGTTCGATGGCGACGCTCGTCTTCTTCCACGCTCACCCCGACGACGAGGCGATCGCCACCGGGGGGACCATGGCCCGCATGGCCGCCGAAGGACACCGTGTCGTCCTCGTCACCGCCACCGCCGGCGAGCGCGGCGAGTTCCCCGACGGGTTCCTGGCCCCGGGCCAGGACCTGGCCAGCCGCCGGGCCGAGGAGCTGGCCGAGGCCTGCCGGATCCTGGGCGTGGCCCGCCAGCTCACCTTGGGCTACGGCGACTCGGGCATGGCCGGTGAGCCGAGCAACGACGCGGAGGGAAGCTTCTGGCGGGTCGGCGTCGACCAAGCCGCCTCCGTCCTGGCCGGGGTGCTCGACGAAGAGAAGGCGCAGGTCCTCACGGCCTACGACGAGCACGGCGGCTACGGACATCCCGACCACATCCAGGTGCACCGAGTCGGGCTCCGGGCCGCCGAGCTGGCCGGAACCGAGCGGGTGTTCATGGCCACCGTCAACCGCGACCACCTGGCCCGCCTGATCGCCCAGGCACCGGCTTTCGGCGTCGAGGTGCCCCAGGAAGAGCTGCCCGATCTGTCCACGCTGGGGGTGTCCGAAGCGCGCATCACCACGGCGGTGGACGTTCGTGCATTCCTGGAGGCGAAGCGGCGGGCCATGGCCGCCCATCGCAGCCAGATCTCGGAGACCTCGTTCTTCTTGTCGGTACCCGCCGAGGCGTTCGCCCAGATGTGGGGCACCGAGTGGTACATCCGCCGTGGTGCTGCCGCTTCGGCCACCATGGAGACGAGCCTCTTGTAGCGTGGTCGCCCGGCATGACCCGCAGGATCGACATCGAGCTCACCAGCCGGCGCCCCGACGGATCGTGGACCTGGCGGGCACCGGGGGCGAAACAGCCTCGCGGTGACGTCGCCGGCGCCCTGCTGCCCGCTGGAGCCGCGGTGGGTGACGTCCTGCGGGCCGACGCCGAATTCGACCTCGACGGCATCGAGGTCACGGCCGTGATCGCCCCCCGACCCGTCGCCCGGGTCGAGGCGGGACGCCGCATCGAGCTGCTCGGCCAGCCCAACCGCTCCGACACCGGGGTGTCGGTCACCTTGGCGCCCGGATCACGACGGCACCGGACCGAGGACGGGGAGCCACGTGGACGCCGGCGTACCGGGGGCGGCGACGAG